>CAZIYY010000236.1:0-5764 GCA_964543585.1 uncultured Anaerolinea sp.
GTAGTCATTCGCCTAGTATAATCTATGCAAATATTCAATTTAGTAGAGTACTAGCACGCCAAAGGCGTCTAATGCTGGATGGAGCGAAGACCCTGACAATACTACTATCCCGGTTATTAATTTGCAGACACTCTTAGTTTATTCACGCGGCTTTGGGTAGGGTAAAGTAAAACGCGGCGCCCTTGCCCGCTTCGCTCTCGACCCAGATCCTGCCTCCATGCACCTCAATGACGCGCTTCACGATAGCGAGCCCGATCCCTGTGCCATCCGCCAGTGGGTCGAGTTTGTTGAAGAGACCGAAGACTCTTTCGTGATGTTCGGGCTGAATGCCCATGCCGTTATCCTTCACGTAGAAGACCGGCATCCCGCGCTCTGCGTCTTCGCCAGCATATCCGATCTCGATGAGCGGTTCTTTTTGATCTCCCATGAACTTGGCGGCGTTATCCATGAGGTTCTGAAGAACTTCGAGCAAACGCTGCCTGTCGCCAAATACAGTTGGCAGGTTTGACTCAATCTGAACGGTAATGCCGCGCTCCATGATGCGTCCCTGCACGAGTTCCAGGACTTCACGCGCCAGTTCTTCAAAGGCTATCGCCTGTGGTTTGTTTACCAGCCGCCCAATGCGCGAGAGTTCGAGCAGTTCATCCAGCAGGCGTTTCATTTTCTCAGTCGCGTCGCTGATGCGCTGTATGTCGGCTCTGAGGCGCTGGGCGTTTCCTGCAAGCGCATCCTGTTCCACGTAGCCCAGGAATCCTTGAATGGTGAAGAGCGGCGATTTCAAATCGTGGGAAACCGTGTAGGTGAAACGCTCGAGTTCTGCATTCTTGGATTCCAGTTCGGCATTCAGTTGTTTTCGATAATCCAGTTCTTCCTGCAATCTGGCGTCTGCCTGCTGGCGCTGGATCGCCGCGCCGAGGACATTCGCCGCGGCAAGGACCGCATCCACATCCGCGTTCGACCATGTTCTGATGTTCTCCATATCATCAAAGCCGATGATGCCCCACCACTTCCCATCCGTATAGATCGGCATATCAAGCAGAGCCTTCATGCCGCGCTCGAGCAGAAAATCCATATCCTCCCGGCTGAGATGCTTTTCATCGCCGATATAAGGCAGTCCGTTTTTCATACCGTCATACCAGGATTCTAAATCGGATTCGCTCAATGATTTATTTACGTAATTGGGATCATCGAGGTCGCTGGAAAACGGCGGCAGTGTCCACTCATAGCGAATGGATGTGACAAGTTCCCCATTTTCCAGTTGTTGATTCTCGAATAGATAGGCATGACTGGCGTTGATGGTCTTCCCAAGCCGTTCAAGCACCATATTGATTTCCTGTCTCCAGTCTGGCGTTTTCAAGAACAGGTTTGCCGCATCAGCCACGACCTCCAAAATGGCTTCGCGCTGGAGCAGGTTGATCTCAGCCCGTGTGTGTTCCGCCAATTCAGACTGCAATTCCGAGAACAGGCTTGAGTTATCCAGCGCGATGGCGACCTGATCGGCAAAGGTGACAGCCAGTTCGGCATGATGCTCGTTGAATTGATTTTTATTCCAGCCGTCCAGGGCGATCAAACCAATGATCCTCCCGCGCGTTTTCAGCGGCACTGCCAGCCAGGAGTTGACAAAGCTATCACGCGGGTTCTGAAAGTCTGCCAATTCCTCCTGCACGTTGTTATTCAAGACATATGAAAGTTCCCCATTGATCAATGGATAGGAGGAGTTGTTTTCATTCACTGTCAGCACAATTCCTGGAATCTGAAATTCGGAGGGCAGGTCTGCGCTCGCTATTATGGTCTGCTGATTGCCTTCCATCTTCCATACTGAAGCGCTGTCGTATGGCACGACGCGCCGAATCTGATCCAGTATGCGCTGGATGATCCCGGTAAATTCGAATGTGCCGACGATGCTAGCCAGGCTTTCACGCAGGGTCTCGGACTCGGCGTTCTTAAGTTCCAATTCGTTGATCAGTTTTTCGCGTTCCCGTTCCATTCGTTTGCGGGCGCTGATTTCGCGCACGACGAGGATGGCGGTATTGCCCGAAAGCGCCATGACGCGCGCTTCAAAAGTGCGGACATACTCTCTTCCTGGTAATTGATATTCAAAGGCATGTAATTGTCCCGTCTCCACGGCGCGTTGAACAAAAAACAGGGCTGGGGAGGATAATTCGGGTGGCAAAACATCATTGATGTTTCTGCCAATGTATTCCTTTGGCAGGAGAATCATGCTGACGTCCCGCGCGGGAATGAAATCCAGCAAGACGCCCTGGCTCGAAATTTCGAGGATCATATCAGGCATGGCTTCGAGCAGGGCGCGGACGCGCGCTTCGCTTTTTTGCAGAGCGCGCATGGTCTGCTTCTGCGCGCTCATGTCGTAGAACATAGAGAGGATGCATTCCTCTTTGCCGACCTGGATGAGCTCATAAAAAGCGATGGCGGATTTTTGATTCCCCGCGGTGTCCTTGAATTCATAATCGGAACTATAGGCGGAGCGTTTCTGTTTTATTTTCTCCACAAATTGAGCGCGGTCTGAGGGCCTGTCCCACATCCTGAGCTCAATGTAGTCCTTCCCTATGGCAGTCTTCGGGTCATACCCCGATAGTTCCCAATAGGCATAGTTTCCATCGAGCAGGATGCCCTCGTCCAGCGTGGTGATACAAATGGCAATCGGGCTGGAATGAAATATTTTACGAAAGAGTTCCTCGCTTTCGCGTAAGGCTTCTTCAGCCTGTTTCTGGGCAGTGATATCCAGCATTACGCCCTGCCAGAATTCCGGTTTCCCCACCTGATCTTTCAGGAGCAACGCCTCGTCGCGCACCCAGACAACATGACCATTTTTGGCGATATAACGATAATCGAGGGTAAACCGTCCACTATGTTCGGCTTTGTCGCGCTCTTTGAACACGCGCTCACGATCCTCAGGGTGGATCAAATCGTTGCACAAGTCCGGATCAGCAACCCAATCCTCCGGCGAATATCCAAGCATGTGCTGCACGTGCGGGCTAATATATATCGTTTCGCCCAAACCATAGGCAAGATCGGTATAAACCACGGCCGGAATATTCTCGGCAAGAACCCGGTATTTTTCCTGCGATTGTCGAATGATCTCTTCCGCCTGTTTGCGGTCGGTGATGTCGCGCACGACCGCCACCATGATCGTCTTCCCGCCGTACTCCAACATGCGCGCGCTGACCTCCACCGGGAATGTTGTTCCATCTTTTCGCCGATAGGAAGATTCGAATATCAACCCGCCCTTTTCGCGCACCATTTCGACCCGTTCATGCCATACTTCCATGCTTGTAATATGTTGGGCGATATTGATCACTCCCAGCCGGCTCAATTCCTGACTGCTATAACCAAGCTGTATGTAAGCGCTCTTATTGAAGCCGATATAATGGCTGGTATCCGGGTCGATCATGAAAATAGAGTCATTGGATTCGTCCATTACCCTTCTGAACTGAAGCATGACCTCTTCCGCCTGTATGCGTTCGTGTAGTTCCTTCTGCAATAAGTCGTCAACCTTATGGCGCTGGATCGCCGCGCCGAGAATGTCCGCGGCGATGATCATGGCATCCACTTCCGCGTTTGACCATTCGCGTTCCTGCGCGATATCGTCAAACCCGATGATGCCCCACCACTGATCGTCGATGAAGATCGGCATTTCGAGCAAAGCCTTTATGCTGCGTGAGGAGAAAAAATCCATCTCAGTAGGCGTGAAGCTGCGTTTATCCCCGATGTAGGGCCGCCTGTTGCTGACCGCCTCATACCAGCTCTCGTATCCATATCCCTTGAGGGGCATATTCTTGAATTCGGGATCATCCAGATTGCTTGGATAGGACGGCGCGCACCATTCGTATTGAATCGATGTAATGGGTCTCGCATTTAATCCTATATGGTTTTCAAATAAATACGCGTGGCTGGCGTTGATCGTCTGTCCCAATTGCTCAAGCACTATATTGATTTCTGTTCTCCAATCGGGCGCTTTGAGCAAAAGCCCAGCGCTGCTGGCGGCGGCCTCGAGGATGGCTTCGCGCTTGCGTAAATCCGACTCGATCCGTTTGCGCTCAGCAAGTTCATCGTTGACTCGGCGCAATGCGTCGTTGATCATTTGAAGCGCCAGAGTCAGAAATATACCCGCCAGAACGAAATATATGCTATTAATGCTCCAGGAGAGAGCGGGGCTGTGTGGGGATGGTTCGGGAAGCAGGGAGAGGGAGTCTGCTTGAATTAACGCCCCGCCGAAAAGAACGCTGAAGATTGCCAGTGGTAGTGTGACTCTCCAGCCCAACAATAACCCGGCGAACAGGATTGGGACGATAAAGGTGCCGTATTCAGGCGCGTTTACCCCGCCAGCGGCGATTACGACAAGAGCAATAACGATGGTAATACCGGCCACCAAAGTAATGGATGCCGCCCGAATATAACCACGTTGCATTGCCAGCCAGACAATCAGAGTGACTCCGACGGCTAACCCGCCATACAAACTGCGTTCATCTGGCACAATGAAACTGTATAAGAGCGCAGCCAAAAACGAACTGATCGTGATCACATTGAGCAGGTATCCGTTGCGGGTCTTCTCTTCATCATCCGCGAAAGCGGGCGGGGCAAGAAAATGCTTAATCCGCTTCATTCAGTCTCCTGTTCCAAATGATTATAGTTCATGTCCATTTGATGCAACCTGACGAAGTTTGAAGGATTGTCAAATCCTTTTTGATCAGTGACCTTGTGCTCCCTTTTGCTCTCGCAGGCCCTGTGACCTGCGGCTTCCCTGCAAAACACGGCAGTCACAAATCGCCTCGGAGTGGAACTGCGTAAGGTGAGTTAATCATATCGTCCGCCCAAAATTGCGGGCGGACGATTTGCTGTTTGGAGATTTTAGGCGCGGCGAACCATCACGGCGCGCAAGTCACTTTGAAATTCGCCTGGCCGATTGCGACATTCGGCGTGATCGTGCGGACTTGAATCCAATAATCATTGGCGCTATCCACTTGATAGAAATCCTGAACCGTCTTTGTGCCTCCCTCTTCGAACAGCAGATTTTTTTCGGCTGACGTTTTACCCGCGCTCGACTCCCAACGCCAGATTACGATGGCTGGCCCATTGGTGGTAATGAAAGCGCTAACGATGACAGTTTGCGGAAAAGCGTCACAGGCTACGTTCATACCGGGCGGATCAACGCTGACGTTGACGCTGGTTACCATGATCTCGGGCGGTTCCACCACTGGGAGCGACTCCACGTTTCCCACCGTGTCGGTGACACTGGCGGCAAGCCAGCACAATGTGGAAGGGTCGCTGGGATTCCTTACGTACCACCATGATGAATCCTCGTTTCTGCCGATCATCTCTGCCTGCCTGCCCAAGTTCAATGCGCCCGCGATGCCGTACTGGGTGCCAGGTCCGAAGCGGCAATTGACGGGCTGATCTTTGGGCGAGGCGCGCAAAACACTGGATGTGGCTGTGGGGACAATAGTGGGAGTGTTAATCGCCAGCAGGGTTTCGATGGGAACAAGTGTGGGCGTAGATACGCTTGATGTCGGCGTATCAAGCGTCGGCGAAGCGTGAGGCGTGACTGTCGTCCGATCCCCAGGTAAATTGCATGAGGCGATTCCCAGGGCAAATACGGCGACCACGATCCATAGGCGGTTTCTCATCTTTCCTCCTTTTCGGGTGGAATCTTAATCCGTTGCCTCATTAATGACAATGGGACTTATGATATACGTCTGATGTGAAATAGGATTGACGAGAAAGGGGAATGCCCTCAAGATGTGGT
>CAZIYY010000237.1:0-1067 GCA_964543585.1 uncultured Anaerolinea sp.
GCATGTGCATGAACGCCGAGTTATAAACGCGGTGCATACCCAGCGTGCGGACAAAATAGCCCTCCAGCAGCCAGAAGGCTTCGGCGAGAAGCAGCGTATCGGGGACTTCCGCCGCGACGCGGTCCACAACTTCGCGCCAGAACTCCTGCGGGATCGCCTCGTCAAACTCAGCCCGCGTCATGCCGTGCTCGGACCTGGACGGAATCGCGCCGCCCGCGCCGGGTTCGGGAAACCATAATCTTTGAATATGTTTCTTGGCAAGCGTCATCGCGGCATCAAAGCGAATAACAGGGAAATTGCGAGCAACATGCAGTATGGTCTGGATGACGGCTTCGCGCACTTCGGTTTTGGCGTAATCGAGTTGCGCGGTGTCATTCCATGGGAAGGATGTGCCATCGTTGCCGTGATAGACATAGTGCACATCGCCCGTGTAATGGTCTCGTCGTTGAAAGACAACAGACGCGTCCGTCTTCTCGTAATAATGATCTTCGAGATAAATTCCCACGCGAATATCATCGGAAAGATTTTCGGATCTGAATGAATAGGATGGATACGGTGAATAAGGCAGGGACAGGAACCAATCGGGATGTTCGATGACCCAGTTCGAGTCGATGCCCATGTGATTGGGAACCATATCCGCTGAGAGTCGAATGCCGCGTCCCCAGGCGCGAATTCTCAAATTCTCCAATCCTCCCCATCCACCCAAATCTTCGGCAATATCGTAGGAATGAAGCGAGTAGGCTGAAGCGACCGCGTCCGTATCTCCCATGCGTTGTTTGATCTTCTGGCTCGCGCTCGAACGCTCCCACAATCCAATAAGCCATAAGCCTGTGAAGCCGCGCTCTCGTAACAGATCGAGTTCTTCATCCGGGATTTGATCCAGCGTTTTGATCCAGCGCTGATATTTGCGCGAGAGTTGTTCGAGCCAGACGTAGGAATTCTTTGCGATCAAAATGAGTCGCGGCATCCAATCTTTATCGGGGCTGTATCTTTCATACTCGGCATATTCGCCGCCCGAATAAGTCGTCAGCGGCACATCGGCTTTGAAGTCACCGTGCGCGAGATGC
>CAZIYY010000237.1:1077-5477 GCA_964543585.1 uncultured Anaerolinea sp.
AAACGTCTCACCCAGCAAATGTCCCCATTTTTCGAGAATATACTGCAACTGTCCTTCGAGTGAATTGGGGGAGGCTTCGGCCGGGGCGCGTAAAATTTCAAATAATGACTCTGTGCCTTGCCTGCCTGCATTCTCTTTCAATGCTTGCGCGAAAAACGAATCCAGCGCAGTGATCAGGTTTTTATAAGCCGTCGGCTCCAGCGGCTCATCATCCACCAGCTCCACGAGAGGGCTTACCGCCGGGTTCGCATTGTGGAGGTAGACAAATAATAATTCCTCAATCGTTGCCACACGTCCGTTCCTGCCAAGCACAGCCAAAAGTTTTTCGAGATACTCTTCCGGCTTTATCTCTCCCCGATAGACGTTATCAGGCGGGAACTCTGAAACAAATTTTTGCTGAGTGGAAGTGACAGAATCCGCGCCCAGGTTGCCATCCACATAAGCCACAGCCATGTTCATCAGCGCGGGCGGGGCATAATGCTTCACTAGCGCGCGCAGAGCCTCGTCAATCAACTGCATCGCGTATATATCGGAGGCAGGCACGGGCTGAGTCCGCTGCGCTGACATTTGGATCGCGAATTTTCGGGCGGAGGCATAATCCTCAAAAGTTACGTGCCCGTCCGGGCGGAAGAAATCCGCTGTGAATTGATAGGTGTCGCGGGAGGTCTTTGTGATAAGCATGGCGCAATAATAATCCTTAGCGTTTGCTCTCAGCGGCGTCCCCGCCGCCGAGGACTGCGGCGCGAGCATAGAAGCGAGGGGTCTTTGTGATGAGCATTAAGTAATGATAACAGCAATTCTCATTATCGATAATGTCACTGCGAGCCTGCGGCGAAGCAGTCTCATGTTGGAATAAGAGGATTGCTTCGGGAAGAACGCCCTCGCAATGACATACCAGGAATTGCTGGTATACTTCGCAAAGATGTCAGCCCAAATACTTAATTTGATATTGCACTTGATCCTTGCCGCGCTTTACGTGCCCGTGCTCGTGAATTTAATCCGGCGGCGCGCGGGGCATGAAACTGCCGCGCTGTTATTGAGCGGTTATGTGGCGGTCGGTTTGTTGTTGGATGTGGGCGAAGGATTATGGCGCGGCGGTCAGTTGTATATTGCCACTGCGCGGGTCGCGAACGATTTTCAGATCTATGGCGCGCTGGCGCTTGCCTTTTTGTTGACACTTACTGTCCTTTCATTTATTCGGCGTGACCTGCTGACATGGTTGAGCGCGGGCGCCTTCTGGATTTTGGGATTCATCGTCATCGTGCCAAACCTACTTGGGCTTGGTGCGGTCATCTGGACGTCCGGCAGGTTCGCTCTCACACTTGAAAGACTCGCGCCAACATGGGCAGCGCTTGGCTGGCTTGTGTTTACGCTCGGCTCGATCATTAACGTACGTTTGGCTCATGCGCGCTCGCGCCAGCCGTTATTCCGCAATCGGCTCAATTACTGGACTCCAGTCTTTCTCCTGCTCATCATCAACGACATCCTGATCATCATCGGCAGGGCCCTTCCAGGCAACCCGCTCAGGCTTGGCGCGGCAGTGTTGGCGGCGTTCATCATCGTCACGCATGACCCGCCCGACCTACGCGAGGTGGCGCGGCGCGTATTAACCTATATCATCACAACCCTTGTCATCGTCGCGTTTTATGTTGCAGGTTTCTCGGCGTCGCAAACTGTCTTCAAGGCATTGCCGAATTTCAACCCGCTGCTTGTTGGCGCGGGCATCGCGCTCCTGCTCTCGTTCATCTTCACGCCCTTGCTTTCCCTCGTGCGCCGCTGGGTGAACCGCTGGTTGAACATCCAGGAGTTTCATGCGGGGCGCACACTGCACGCCTACAGCGAACAGATCAGCAACATCCTTGATATGCAAAGGCTGGCAAACGTCGCGGTCGGACTCATCATCGAGGCAATGGACATTACGCGCGGCTTTCTGTTCCTCATCGATTCGGAACTTACCCCCGACGCACAAAAATCCTATCGCCTGCGCGCGGTGCGGAATCAGGGCGAGCGCCAGGTCAAGATCATTACACTCGCCAGCGATCATCCGATCGTCAAACATCTGACGGTGGAACAACGCCCGCTTCTTCAATACGACCTGGACCTGCTCCCGATATTTCGGTCTGTCTCTTCCTCCGAGCGCGAATGGTTCAGTCATCTGGAAGCCGAAGTGTATCTCCCCATCTTTTCAAAGCGCGAATGGATCGGCTTGCTCTCGCTCGGCTCGAAGATAAGCGGCAATCGTTATACTGAGGAGGACCTGGTAACGCTCTCCGCTCTCGCGAATCAGACGGCGGTGGCGCTCGAAAACGCGCGCCTGGTGGACAACCTAGTGCAACTCAACACCGAACTGCGGCAGGCATATCGCTCGCTCGATAAAGCCAACCGTGACCTCGAACGCCTCGACCAGACCAAGTCCGACTTCATCAGCATTGCCTCGCATGAACTTCGCACTCCGCTGACGACGATGGTCGGTTATACAGAGATGTTGATTGAAGACATCACACTCCCACCCAACGTCCATGAGATGGTCAAGGGCATCTCCAAAGGCACAAAACGCCTGCACGAAATCATGGACTCGATGTTCGACATCGCGGGCATCGACACGCGCACTTTGCAACTCCACCTTATCCCTGTGGATACGGCGCTTCTGATCAAAGAGGTAGGCGAACGCCTGGTGCAGTCGTTTATGGAACGTAAGCAAACATTTACGATTAAGATGCAGCCTGTCCCCATGGTGAAGGCGGACCCAAATTTATTGAAGAAACTCATCCAGCACTTGTTGACCAATGCCATCAAATTCACGCCCAATAACGGCAAGGTCATCGTTGACGCAAAGTCTCTCCCCGCTCACAACTCGGAACTGCCCAACGGCGGACTGGAGATCGTCTTCAGCGATACAGGCGTCGGCGTGGACCCGGAATTAAGCGAGGTGATTTTCAGCAAGTTCTATCAGCCTGGCGACCTCAATAAACATTCCACCGGCAAGACGAAATTCAAAGGCAGCGGGTCAGGGCTGGGGCTGGCTCTCTCAAAAGGCATTGTCGAAGCGCATGGAGGACGCATCTGGGTGGAAAGCACAGGCTATGACGACGTAAACTTCCCCGGCAGTAAATTCCATGTGGTCCTGCCATTAAGCAACCTGGACAAGGGTGAGGAAATCATGATGGGGTCCGAATTGAAGTACGAACTTGGGTAAGTACGCAGGGGGACAGTAGACGCGGAAACAGGTAAATACGTACACAAGTAAACAAGAAAAACACTCACCTGTCTACCTGATTTCCTTCCGATACACGCGATGATTCTTATATTCCACGCCATTCAGGTTCTTCAAATCCGCGCGCATTTGCTCGGTCGTTTCGGCCACCTGGGTCATTTCAACATGCTCGAATTGCTTGAAATTCAAAAGCGTATGCCCCATTTCCGAGTATAGGATGGCATTGCCGCCATGTCCCTGATGCTCAGGCAGGATTCCCATTCCGTTGACCGCGACGGTCTTCGTGCGTTTAAGTTCGAGCAGGATATTCATTAATCCGAACGGGAACAGGCGTCCTTGCGCGCGTTGAAGCGCCGCAGAGACATCGTGAAAGGCGAAGAGGAATCCCACCACCTCATCCCCGTGTGTGATGACCTTGATCAAGCGATGGTTGGCAATCGTCATGATGTTCTTAACAACGAAGTCAATTTCACGCTGTGAGAGAGGGTAATATTCCCAGTTGTTGACAAAGGCATCATTGTACGCCGTGCCAATTCGTGACGCCCACGAGACCAACTGCCTTTTGCTCCTGAACTTCTTTACCTGCAATCCGCCGCGCTGCATGACGCGTTCCGCGATTTTCTCAATGCGTTCGGGAATCTGGAATTTATCCGCTGGCAAATAGCAGGAGACAAAATCCACTTCCTTCGTGAAGCCCTGCGCTTCGACGAGTTGTTGATAATACGGAGAGTTGTAATTGGTCATAGTCATCGTCTGGCGATGCTCGTGACCAGACACAAGCACACCGTAACCGTCCAGCGGACCCATGCCTTTGGGTCCCACAACAGAATTGAGTTCATGAGCTTTCGACCATGCGATCACCCGAGTGAAAAGCGCGGTCGCGGCTTCAAGGTCGTTCTCACAATCGAAGAAATAAAAATTGCCCTTCTTCACGCCATGATATTTGTTGAACGGTTTATTTTCAATCGCGGCAATGCGTCCCACGTCCCGCCCATCACGCACAGCCAGGAAAAATTCGACATTCGAATGTTCGTGAAAAGGATGCCTCTTGCGATTGAGATACATATACGCGTCGACATACAGCGGCGGCACCCACTGCGGGCAATCCTTGTATAGCCCGTAAGGCAATTCCACGAAACGTTTCACTTGCGCCTTGTTGTCGGTATCCACTTTTTCGATGGTGAGC
>CAZIYY010000237.1:5487-5716 GCA_964543585.1 uncultured Anaerolinea sp.
AGGTTTTTCAAGGAAACCTCACCTGCACTCCCTGGCACCGCCCGCCAGGGCAGGTGTGCGCCAGGTGCAAGTGTCGGGACGTTCTGCGTAAGGTGAGTGACTAGTATAATGTTCTGGCTAGTATAAATCAAAATCAATATTAAATGTTCATGCTATACTTGAAAAAATCCAGCGCAGGAGCCTCCAATGCCGTCAAATAAACGACACCAGGAATTGCTAAGAAAATACG
>CAZIYY010000238.1:0-5610 GCA_964543585.1 uncultured Anaerolinea sp.
GCTTCAACTGGCCCAACAATGGGCAAACTAACCACCTTTAAGTGCGGTGACACCTTGCATTGGGATAAGTTCAAGAATCAGGCAATGGTATTTTTCATCGATAATTACGACCGACTTGAAGCCACAGAAAAATTCTTTCAAAATTTTACAATAATTTGGAGGCGTTACGTTGATGAGGGTCTATGGGATCTAGCAGAGAATGTTTGGATGTTGGCATTAGAACCAGCTCTTGAATGGGAAGCGACTAATCCCGGAAGACGAATTCACAAAGGAGGCCCTTATTATTTCTGGGGAATGACAGCGATTCGACGTGGCGATATTGACAGAGGATATGCTCTTATGCACCAGGCTTTGGAAGAGGATGTGATTACATCTGGCAAAAAGAATCCTGACACTCCTTCACTGGCATTTGCATCGCTAAACTACACAAAGGTGGACCAGGCATTTCGTGAATGGGTATTACTTGAAGCTCAACTTCTCCTTCAGCAGATCAACGACTATTGCAACAGCCATAGCCGAAACTTTTCACTGGACGATTTTCAAAAGAAATTTCTGCAGATTCCTCCAAGTGCTGATTCAATATATTTATTGGCCTATACAATAGCCAGACTTATTAGACTTGGTAGCCTACCTAAATATTTGCTTGCTAGTCCATTCGCTGGGCAACTATTGCAAAATATCCTGTTTGATTTAGTTCAAGTCGTTGATGTGTCTATCGCCGACAAAAACAAACCCAAATGGAAAATGATTGACCACATGAACTTTCTTTCTCGGAAAGCTCATCAGGGGATTTCGATGTCAAAATTGAAGGAGGCAAACTCTAAATTCCAGGCAAATTTTGAAAAGACAATTGCAGATATTTTTGATGGTACCTTCAAGTTTAAGGACGGTAACACCGTCAATCCTCTTCAAGCAGATTTATTGGTGGTTTATGGACTAAGTGTCAACTGCAATGACCTCTGATACACCTTTTTTAAGCTTGCATCATCGAAAATACGGCTAAAAAAGACGATTTCTGACGACTTTGCCTGTATCAAAGGTTGTTGCAGTTCACAACTAAGGAATAGAGGGGCTCACAACTTATCATCATCTTTCATAATCTGGCACGAATTCGGAAAACTTCAGTCCGCTGTATTCAATACCTTGTTCTTAGCTGTGGAAACCTTGTATTAGAGATGGCAATTCTATAATAATCAAGCCGCCGCGCCTAGACGAGGAGTTGCTCTTTTTCCGCCCCAGGTAGAATCCAGATATTTTCAAAATCAATATTCCACATGAACCGAATCCCCTATCCTCAGAATTACCAAGATCACGCACGCGTTTGGATTCTTCAATGCCTGCCTGCGAATCTCATAGGTCGCAGATGGTTAAGAATCGGACAGGTCCTCAAACGGACCCGTCCGTTTTCTACATGAGCCGAGACTATCTGCTTAATGAGCGACCTCCTTCACCGGTTGGCGAATCTGGTAGCCCAACTGTTTCATTTGTGCCAATTCATCCGAGATTCCCCAGATATCGGTAATCTTGCCTTTCTTCAAACGAAAGATATCCATCTCGCTCCAAAGCGAGAGCGATGATATTCCTTGTTTGTACCGCTGTTTAGCGCATAACACGTTACCAGATCGTGATCACCAAAGAGCATTTCGATGTTCACGTGAAGGTCGGGCCAGTTATTGAATATGTCAGCGCTCCACATCTCGACAAAATCCGCAAGCTTGAGTTCAAGCCCGTCAATGCGGCTGCGAGTGACCGGGACGGTCAGGACCTTCCCATCCCGATTAATTGTAAACGTAACGGTGGTGCCTGGAATACCCGCGCCCCATAGCCCGCTCTTCAACTGGTCAAACGTCTCCCAGGTGTTTTCGTCGTCACGCGCGCTCACCAGCACGTCGCCAACTTTCAAACGACCGAATGCGGGTCCGTGTGGGGTGACCTGCATGATTACCACTTTCTCGCCGGACGATTCATCCGGGTTGATGCCCGTACCCACATAAGGCGCGACATGCATGAGGCAATTCTTGTCGCAGAACTCGAAGATTGAGTCGAAATGCTTGCGATTCAGGATTTCCTCAACAAACTCACGCACAACGGTTGTGTTTGCTTTGGTCATTTGGGGGCCTCCTTCAGGTGCAGGGATTTGAAAACCGGTATCCTGCCCGGTAAACAAATAGCCGCTGACAATCTGCCAACGGCTAAAATGATTCCTTGGAAATAGGGTACCGCCTATTTTGAAAGTGTGATGCGATTTTATTGTACGACCTTCAAAGGCCAAAGTCAAGCGCGATTTTTTTATTTAATTTTTGCTTGGTTTGGAGTTAATCCGCCTTTGGAATCTTGCTGACGAGTCAGGAACGCTCCAGCGGCTGCCCGATCGCCAAGCCAGCCCCGACCCACTGAGCATGTAATTAAGTTACATATGGCAGTGATGAGGAAAGTGAGTAATGACACAAAAAGTGGGGCTTGATATAATGGTCATTAACATCAGGAGCAAAGGAGATTATTATGACTCTTGTCATGGATCCTGCAGGGGACGAAATACGAGCGCTCAAATGGATAACAAACTGGCGCGGCAAACGCGTACTGGAAGTTGGTTGCGGCGACGGACGCCTGACCCTGCGCCTCGTCAAATTCGGAATCGAGAAAATCATCGCCTTCGACCCTGATCCAAAATTAATTCGCGCCGCGCGTAAAAATCTTCCTCAAAAATATAAAGATAGAATTGAATATCGTGTTGGCAACGCCGAACACGTGAAGCAAAAGGCAAACCTGTTCGATGTTGTCATCTTCTCATGGGCGCTCTGATGAGTATCGCATGAGGGCATGGTTCATGCCCTGACCGAGGCGCAGCGCGTCCTCAAGCCTAATGGAATATTGATTGATCTGCGCCCCTCGCATAAACATCGCCGCACAGGAGTGGGCGAAGGCAAAGACTGGCAGATGGTCGGTGTCATGCGCGAAAACTTCGACGACGATATCGCGGCAAATCGCGCGGTCAAACAGGTAATTCGCGATGGTCTGTTTCAACAAAAATCACTCGCTGAATTCGATCTCGACCGCGTAATGGATACCCTGCCAGACTTCCGCGCCTGGCTCGATGATTTTTCAACCGAGAAATTGCCATCGCATGATTGGCTTTATCATCGCGTTGAACGCGCGCTCGAAAAGAAACGTACCGCACCAAAATCGCTGTGCGCGGAATGATAAGGCTGGGAGTGATGATAAAATTGAAAACGCAGGAAAGCGACAGCCTAAAGGAGTATCTGACATGAATTCAAAAGAAATAATCATCAATTCCATAAACGACCAGGATGAAAAGTTTTCCTTTATCGCCCGGGAAATTTGGAGTCATCCTCAGGTTGCCTTGCAGGAAAAGTTTGCCTCCGCTTTGTTAGCCAAGGAGTTGGAGCAAGCTGGCTTCTCGATAAAATGGGGAGTGGGACAAATGCCTACGGCGTTCGTAGCAAGCTGGGGTGAAGGGAGTCCCGTGATTGGCTTTCTGGGGGAATACGATGCTCTGCCGGGTTTGTCTCAAACAGTATCCATCACGAAAGAACCGGTGGAAGCGCTAGGCGCAGGTCATGGTTGCGGGCACAATTTGTTTGGCACTGCTTGTTTGGCTTCGGTGACGGCGCTCAAAACAGCAATGGAACGCGAAAATATCAGCGGGACGATTCGGTTCTATGGCTGTCCTGCGGAAGAGACGTTGGTTGGGAAAGTCTTTATGGCGAGGGCTGGCATTTTTGATGATCTTGATGCTGCCATCAGTTGGCACCCGGGCAGTACGAACATAGTGTGGAATGGTTCTTCTTTGGCATTAAATTCCTTCAAGGTTAATTTTTACGGTGTCGCGTCTCATGCGGGGGCTGAACCTGAGGCGGGCCGCAGTGCATTGGACGGAGTTCTGCTGATGGATATGGGAGTCAACTATTTGCGCGAACATATCATCAGGGAAGCCAGGATCCATTGCGTGGTCACCAGCGGCGGACAAGCCCCAAATGTAGTGCCGGCTTTTGCTCAGGTCTGGTATTTCGTGCGCGCCCCGCATCGTCATCAAGTGGATGAGATCTATGCCCGCGTACTGGATATTGCCAAGGGCGCCGCGCTCATGAGCGGCACGCGGTATGAAATCGAATTCATCACCGGCGGTTATGATCTATTGCCAAACAATACACTCTCCAACGTACTGTTGGAAAAAATGCAGGAAGTCAATGATATCAAGTTCACCGAACAGGAACGCGCTTTTGCCAAAGAACTTCAGGCAACGTTTCCCGTTGGCTCACTTGAGCGGGATTTTGAATGGATGCAAAAATCAGCCAAAGCCGGCATCTCCACCGAAGATATCCATAATCCACTTTGGGAGCAGGTCTTGCCTCATTCTGATACACCGCCATTAATGGGCGGCTCAACGGATATTGGGGATGTCAGTTGGATAACGCCGACCGCGCAGTTGACAACCTGCTGTTGGCCTCTGGGCACACCGGGCCATAGTTGGCAGACTGTGGCTTCCTGCGGTTCCAGCATTGGTAGTAAAGGGATGTTATTTTCAGCCAAAGCAATGGCGCTCGCCGGTTTGGACTTGCTCACGAAACCAGAGTTATTAAAAACGGCTCACGCAGAATTTGCTTTAGCGAAAAATGGAAGAGAATATAAGACGGCGCTTGCCAAAGATTCTGTCCCGCAGTAAAAAATCATGGAGGTATTGTGTGATTAGGTTTTCTTCAACACCTCCTCATACACATCCACAATCTGCTTCGCAATCTTTTCCCACGCGTAGTCTTGAGCATATTCAACAGCGCGCTGACTCATTGTGGCGTGAAGTCCCCGATCATTTATGAGCCACGATAATTTCTCACACAACGTATCCGGCTCTTCGGCGGGAATTGTAAATCCCGTTTCGCCATCGCGCACCAAATACGCCAGCCCACCGACCTCCGATGCAATCACAGGAGTCCCACACGCCATCGCTTCGAGCGCAACCATCCCAAACGATTCGTAATGCGAGGGCATCACCACCACTTCCGCAGCAGAATAATAATAAGGCAGTTTATCCTGATCGCGCTTTCCCAAAAATACAACCGACTGATCCACGCCCAAATCATCGCATAATTTTTGCAGGCGCGCCATTTCGACCGTCATATCCTCAGGGCTTGCCCCAGGGTCGCCGCCGATGATCGCGAGATGCACAGGACGGGCCTCTTTCAGATGTAAACAGGACATCGCCTCGATCAACGTATCCACACCTTTGAGCGGTTCGATGCGACCGACAAACAACACCATGCGGTCTTCGGGTTTGAGTCCCACAAACATTTTCGCTTCATCGGATGGAATCGGATAGAAATGACTCACATCCACACCCGGCGGGATGATGACCATCTTATTTGGATCCGCTTTATAAAGGAACCGTAACTGCGTCAGTTCAGCCAACGTGGCGACTGTGACTCGGTTCACGCGCCCGAGCGCCTGCTTCTCACCCTCGATTCGATACTTGCCTTCGCGTTCCGCGTCCGAGCGCGCGATGCGGTTCTTCATCTCGCCCAAAGTGTGGAACATGTGAATGATCGGAGTCCCGCCCCAAAGGTCAGAAAGAGAGGCGGCCGCGAGGCCAGACAT
>CAZIYY010000239.1:0-5508 GCA_964543585.1 uncultured Anaerolinea sp.
TGCTATAGTTTTAGCACATCCAGAAAACTTTACCAAATTATGAGACAGTCAGTAGGTGAGGGGACTGAAGATACACGTCGCAGAGTCTTACGTGAGGAGTTGGAACATCTATCGGAGCACAACGGTCAATTGTCGGTAGTCATCAGCGCGTTTGGACGCGCGCGTTTGTTATCCTTCGACCACGACCCAATCACACGTGGCGCGACGATTGAAGTAGCGCATGAAGCACTCTTAAGGGAATGGACGCGCCTGCGCGATTGGTTGAGTGAAAGCCGCGCCGATGTACGTCTGCAAAGACAGCTCGCCGCGATGGTCAACGAATGGCAAAACGCAGACAGGGACGCGAGTTTCTTGTTGACAGGTGTACGTCTCGAACAATTCGAAGGCTGGGCATTGAATACCACGGTCGCGCTTGCACGAGATGAACACGCCTTTCTGGACGCAAGCATAAGGGAACGAGATCGCCGCGAGGAAGATGAACGCGCAAGGCAACAACGTGAACTGGAAGCTGCGCAGAAACTGGCTGAGACTGAAAAGCAACGCGCTGAGGAACAAACTCGTTTTGCCGCGCAATTGAACAAGCGAGCCCGCTATCTGACAGGTGCATTCATTATTGCGCTCATTATGGCATTCACCGCCTTATTTTTCGGATCGCAGGCGCGTCAGACAGCAGTAAAGGCGCAGAATGACAGGCGCATCGCTTCTTCCCGCGAATTAGCCGCCGCGTCACTCAATAACCTTTCCATGGATCCCGAACGCAGTATCTTGCTGGCGCTTCGATCTGTTTCAACAACGCGATCCGTTGATGGAACCGTGCTTCCTGAATCTCTGGAGGCATTGCATCGTTCAATCGTTTCTTCACCCGTCCGGCTTACCCTTACCGGTCATAAAACGAAAGTGTTCTCAGCCGCGTACAGCCCAGATGGAAAACAACTTGCCACGATCGGGGATGATGGAACGACCATCATTTGGGACCCAAACACGGGCAAGGAATTATTGCGCTTGACTGGCACGACCAAACCCAGTGATCTATACACAGAGCAACGTGTTGCTTACAGCCCGGATGGGAAACTCCTTGCCGCCTGCGACAGCAATCAGTTAAAAGTTTATGATCCAGATTCAGGTGAACTTATCATAGGGCTCTCTGGTCATGAGAAGGATGTAGTGTCGGTTACGTTTAGCCGTGATGGAAAATACCTTGCTACAGGCAGCACGGACACCACAGTGCGCATTTGGGATGCCAGTAGCGGCGAAGTACTTCGCGTTTTGAAAGGTCATTCCGCTGCAGTTGGAGGTTTGGCTTTCAGCCCAGACGGAAAGCTGCTGCTGACCTCCAGCGAGGATGGCACGTTGATCATCTGGGATATGGAGACAGGTGAACTGTTGCGCAACCTTCCGAATTTCACGGTCTACAAAGTCATCTTCAGCCCAGACGGGACAAGGGTTGCAGTTGCCACGTTTAATGGATTGCAAGTGTGGATGTACACACCCGACTCGGCTGAGTCCATTTCTCTAGAAGAGAGTCAGGCGATACTGACCATCCCAGAAGGTGGCTCCGGTATATTCAGCCCAGATGGAAAATGGCTGGCTGCCCTAAGCTTGAGCACAGCTAGCGGGAATGCAGTAAAGTTATGGGATGCGGACACCGGTCAGGAGCTGCTCACGCTGGTCGGCCATACCGACTGGATCGCGGGCCTGGCTTTCAGCCCGGATGGGAAACGATTGGCAAGCACAAGCCTTGACGGAACGGTCAGAATATGGAGCCTCACTCCAGGAGGAGAAACGGTATCGGTAATGGCTCCGCCGGCAGGGTATGGGAATCGAGTGGTTTACAATCCTAATGGGCAGGAGTTCGCGACAAATGGTGGCGATGGCAGTACAACGATCTGGAATGCCAAAACCGGCGAGCCGCGGCTGACAATAACAGGACCCAATGCGGAGGTCATGAACATGGCTTTCAGCCCCGATGGTAAGCGCTTCGCAACAGGTAGTCTTGATACCACCGCAATCATATGGGATACTGCCACCGGAACGAAATTGTTCACCCTAGCTGGTCATGAGGAGGGAGTGCGTGACATTACCTTTAGTCCAGATGGAAGTTTGATAGCCACTGGAGGTTTCGACAAGACAGCTCGAGTCTGGGATGCAATGACAGGAGAAGAATTGCTCAAGATCACTGGTCATGAGGGAATCGTGCCAGGTGTTACTTTCAGTCCGGACAGAACCCGGCTTGCAACAGCAAGCACAGACGGCACTGCCAAGATTTGGGACGTGAAAACAGGCGAGTTATTATTCACGCTTTCAGGCCATGCTTCGGGGGTTGTCGATATCGCCTACAGCCCGGATGGGTTGAAGATCGCCACGGCAGGTGGCGATGCAACTGCAAAAATCTGGGATGCGACCACGGGCAAAGAATTGCTCACACTGACGGGCCACAGCGCAGCACTTAGACCTGTTGCGATTAGTCCAGATGGAAAATTCCTTGCCACCGGTAGTGGTGATAACACAGCGAAAATATGGGATGTAGAAACAGGGCAGGAATTACTCACATTGCCCGGCAGCGAGGGTGGCGTTTATGGCGTCGCTTTCAGTCTCTCAGATGGAGGCGCCCATCTCGCGGTTGCCAGCAATGACGGAGTCGTTCGGATATTTGCTCTTCAAATTGATGAATTACTGGCATTGGCTCAAACTCGCGTAACACGCTCGCTAACAATGGCTGAATGTCAAAAGTATCTGCATGTAGAGCAGTGCCCAACCGAACCGTGAAGCGATAGCACCGCCTTGAGCAGACAACAAAAAGCCTCGCGGACTTTTATCCACGAGGCTCAAATCGCAAATCTAAAATCTTCAATCGTAAATTGACTATGTTCCTTCTTCCCACGAACCCAAATATTTCACCTGCTCTGCTGAGAGTGTATCGATCGTCACGCCCATGGCTTCGAGCTTGAGGCGGGCAATTTCCTTGTCAATGTCAACAGGCACGGAATAAACTTTCTTTTCGAGCTTATCCGCGTTCTTCGCCATGTATTCAGCGGATAATGCCTGATTGGCAAAAGACATGTCCATCACAGAGGCAGGATGTCCTTCGGCAGAAGCGAGGTTGATGAGTCGCCCTTCGCCAAGGATGTTTATCTTGCGTCCGTCCTTCGTCTCATATTGATGTACGAACTCGCGCACGTGTTTCGGCTCGCCCTTCGACATCTTCTCCAGCGCAGGGATATTGATCTCCACATTGAAGTGACCTGAGTTGGCAACAATGGCGCCATCCTTCATCACTTTGAAATGTTGTTCATCGATCACGTTGATGTCACCGGTGACCGTGCAGAAAATGTCACCGATCTTCATGGCATCCATCATCGACATTACCTGATAACCATCCATCACCGCCTCGAGCGCCTTCATCGGGTCAACTTCGGTGACGATGACCTGCGCGCCCATACCGCGTGCGCGGGATGCGAGACCACGTCCGCACCAGCCGTAGCCTGCCACCACGAAATTTTTCCCAGCCAGCAAGACGTTCGTCGCTCGGATGATTCCGTCAATGGTGGATTGACCCGTTCCATAGCGGTTATCGAAGAGATGCTTGGTCAACGCATCGTTGACCGCAATGATGGGGAACTTCAAAATATTATCGGTTTCCATCGCTTTGAGTCGAATGACGCCCGTAGTTGTTTCTTCTGTGCCGCCGATCACGCCCGCCAGCAATTCCTTGCGTTCGTTGTCGGAGAGTCCCTTTGCCCAACTTGATAGCGAAGGCTCAAGTTTTTCAAAACGTCCCATCTCGATGAAGAATAGAGAGGACACGAGATCTGCTCCATCGTCCATCGTCATCTGCGGTCTATGTTCGAGTGCTGCACGGATATGCTTGTAATACGTAACGTTGTCTTCGCCTTTGATGGCGAAGGTGGGAATCTCAAATTGATTCACCAACGCCGCCGCAACGTCATCCTGAGTCGAAAGCGGATTGGACGCGGTGAGGACAATATCCGCGCCGCCATCCTGCAACGTGACCATCAGGTTGGCCGTTTCAGTTGTCACATGCAAACACGCCGAAACGCGCAGACCCTTGAGCGGCTTCTCTTTCTTGAAGCGTTCGCGGATCTGGCGCAGGACGGGCATCTCGCGCTCTGCCCAATCCATGCGACGGCGTCCGCCTTCGGCTTGATTCAAATCTTTTACATCGTAGTTACTCATTTATTGCTCCTTTATTTTTCTTTCTCGGTGGTCGAGTAGTTCCGAGCGATAGCGAGGAACATATCGAGACCACCACCAACTAAAATTATCTTACTTACATGTCGGTTTCGATACAGGGCGGGAAAACCCCGCCCCTACTCAACCAACGGAGTTGCTCTTACAGCAATGCATCCAACTTCCCCCCATCATCAAAATGCTTTCTAAAACGTGCAACAAATTCCGCTTTTGTATAGCTGTGACTCTGTGGTCCCTTTTGCTCCAAACAATATACAGCGGCGAGCGAACCAATCTCACCGCACAACTTCCACTCGAAGCCGCGCGAGTAGCCTGCAAGGAAGCCGCCGCGGAACGCGTCGCCGACTCCGGTTGGGTCAACGATCTGATCCTCGGGAACGGTTGGGATATGAACCGCGTCTCCTCCCATGTAGAGGTCCGCGCCGTCTTTGCCGCGCGTGATCACTAACACTTTTACGTGATCAAGGATTTGGTCCAAACTCCAGCCCGTTTTCTTGGAGATCAAGCCAAACTCGTAATCGTTGCAGAACAAAAAGTACGCGCCTTCCATGTCACGCGCCAACTCGCTTCCCTCCAGACGAAGGACCTGCTGGCTTGGGTCGTACAAATACTTGATTCCCAACTCGCGACATTCGGCAGGGAACTTCATCATCGCATCTGGCGCGCTGGGTGAGACGATAACCAAATCAGGTCTGTTATTCAAATCCTTCAACGATTGCGTCGCTGAGTGTGCCATCGCCCCGGGGTAGAACGAGGCAATTTGAGCGGAGGCATGATCGGTCGTCGCGAAGAACGAGGCAGTGAACTCGCCGGGGATCACCTTCATCAGCGACGTATCCACACCTTTGGATTCAAGCCAGTTGCGATAATCCGAAAAATCCTCGCCCACAGTCGCCATCACGCGCGGTTTTTCTCCGAGCAGCGCCATGGAATATGCGATGTTCGGCGCGATACCGCCACGCTGTTTGGACATCGATTCGACCAGAAACGAGAGGCTGATGGATTCCAATCGTTCGGGAAGGATTTGTTCCTTAAAGTGACCCGGGAAGGTCATCAGATAATCGTATGCGACAGAGCCGGTGAGAAGAATGTCCATAACTTCCTTTATGGTTGTAACCCTCGCGCTTCGACTGCGTGCCGACAATCACGGTGCTCCGTTCAGCGTCTGCCATTGGGTTAATTCACAGTAAAAGGCGTGGCGCTTGGTGGTTGAGTAGAGCGGTGATTTTCCGCTCGTATCGAAACCTAGTACTCTACTAAATTGAATATTTGCATAGATTATACTAGGCGAATGACTAC
>CAZIYY010000240.1:0-5404 GCA_964543585.1 uncultured Anaerolinea sp.
GCTATAGTTTTAGCACATCCAGAAAACTTTACCAAATTATGAGACAGTCAGTAAATGCCATGTTAGCATCGGAACGGCGTGATATTTCGAGGTAGGAGAAAAAGACATGTCTGCCCTTCAACAAATTCTTGCCCAAAAAATTGTCGCCGTAGTACGGCTGGATGATTACACCCGCGCAGTGGATGTGGCGCGCGCGCTCGCGGCGGGCGGTGTGACTGTGTTGGAGTTTACGCTTACAGGACAGGGCGCTTTTGACGCCATTGCCGCAACGCGCAAAGCCTTGGGTGATGCAGTATGCGTGGGAGTGGGAACTGTTCTATCGCCCGATCAGGCTGAAGCGGCGATTGATGCGGGCGCGCAGTTTGCTGTCACGCCGGCCGTGCGCCGTCAAGTCATAACAGCCTGTGTCAAGCGACAGACGTTGATTTTGTGCGGCGGCTTTACACCCACCGAATTACTAGAGGCGTATGAAGCGGGCGCGGAATTAGTCAAAGTATTTCCTGCGCAATTGGGCGGACCGAAGTTTATCAAAGATGTGCTTGCGCCCATGCCATTTCTCAAGCTGGTTCCAACTGGCGGAGTGAGCCCCGAGAATGCGCGTGATTATTTTTCCGCTGGCGCGGTGGCGGTTGGCATTGGAGGAAATTTAGTGTCCAACAAACTCGTGGCGGCAGAGGCGTTTGATCAGATTACGATAACAGCGCAGGCGTGCATGGATGCGATTCATGCGAACTGACCCACAGGACTTAATCTGCGTTTGGTAAACAAATCACTATTCCATCACATAGGAGATTACATATGAATAAACTTCGTTGGGGTTTGCTTAGTACCGCGCGAATTAATCGAGCGTTGTTGCCGCCGCTTCGTTCATCTGCTCGGAATGAATTGACGGCTGTCGCGAGCCGCGATCTGGAACGCGCGCAAGTATATGCCAATGAACGGAATATTCCGCGCGTCTTCGGCAGTTATGAAGCCATGCTCGCCGATCCCGATGTGGACGTTATTTATGACCCACTACCCAATAGTATGCACATGGAATGGACCATCAAAGCCGCTCAGGCAGGCAAGCACGTGCTTTGTGAAAAGCCATTGGCGATGACCGTGGAAGAGGTGGATGCAATCGCCGACGCGGCTAAGGATTCCAAGGTTGTTGTGATGGAGGCGTTCATGTATCGTCACCATCCGCAAAACGCTCAAAGTGAAGGAACTGGTTGATGCCGGAGTAATTGGCAATCTCCAACTTATACGCGGATCGTTCACATTCAGCATATCAGACGAAAACGATGTGAGGCTTAACTCGTCGTTGGGTGGCGGCGGTATCTGGGATGTGGGTTGTTATCCAATTAGTTATGCGCGCCTGATCGCGGGCGCTGAACCGCTGGATGTTTTCGGTTGGCAGATCACAGGCGTGAACGGCGTGGATGAATCGTTCTTCGGTCAGCTCCGCTTTCCCAATAATGTATACGCTCAATTTGATTGCGGCTTTCGCACGCCGGGACGCACTCACATGGAACTGGTTGGGGACAAAGGAAATATCATCATCAAGGTTCCCTTCACTCCCAAGCTGAATGAGGAAATTACGCTGACCAACGGGGATGAGAAACGAGTCATCACAATACCCGGTGAAGATTTATATCTTGGCGAGGTTGAAAATATGGCAGATGCAATCTTGAATGGCAAAGCCCCGCGCATGAGCATGGCTGACAGCCGAAACAACGTTGCAGCCATCCAGGCGTTACTGCGTTCCGCGCAAGAAGGCAAACCAATCACTTTGTAGTTGTTCTCTTGACCCGAAACATCCCATCACCATTGCTTGCACGACGATGGGATGTTTCGCGACAACGACTTGATAAGCGCTAAAGTGCACACGCATATGGATGCGGCGATTATGCCTTCCCATCCATTGCCCTCAAGCGATGGATGAAATAGACCATCAGTGCAAACAGTGCTAGCGCGCCAGCCTGATGCGCCAGCGCAATGGCGATTTGCACATGGAAGATTACGGTTAATACCCCCAATGTGACTTGGAGAATGACGATTGTGAGTAACCAGTTCAATCCATTTCTAATTTCAATTGAATGACTCTCTCTGCGTGCCGTAATATAAAGCGCAGTGATTGCAGTGAGAACTGCAAACGCAAACCAGCGATGGAGAAATACAATTGTTTGTGGGGTCTCAAAAATATTGATCCATGAGTTGAATAAATTGAGTGGAATCAGTTTGCCGAACATGAGGGGCCATGTGTCGGAAACGTGACCTGCTTTAAGTCCAGCCGTCATGCCGCCGTAAGTGATTTGAATTACCAGTAATATAAAGGAAATCAAAGCAAGCTTGGATGATGTTGACCATTTTGCTTTTTTATTTTGATTGGGGAAACCGTATTTGTGTCCGAGCGCGGTCCAAAGACTCAAGCCAAATAATGCCAGCGCGAGGAGTAGATGGATCGTCAGGTTGAAATGGCTTACGGAAGGACGATCCACCAATCCGCTGGCGACCATGATCCAGCCTGCGAATGCCTGGGCGATGAAAAGTAATCCCATTACAAAATAGATTCCAAATTCCTTGAATGGAATCGTCTTTCTAAAGAGGAAGTAGAAAACTGGAATCGCGTATGCCAAGCCTGCCAGTCGCGCGATGAAGCGATGAATCCACTCGATGTAGAAGATATACTGATATTCTTCCAGCGTCATGTTGGAATTGATCTGCTGGAATTCAGGGGTTCGTTGATATTTCGCGAACTCGTCGTGCCAGGCTTGCTCGCCGATGGGCGGTATTGATCCACTAATGGGATTCCATTCGACGATTGAAAGACCAGAGCGAGTGAGACGGACAAATCCCCCGAAGACGACAAGAAACGCCGCGATGATGGCGAAGATAAAGAGCCAGTTCATCACGGCGCGGTTGTGGGTTTGAGGCATGTATGTTGGCTTTGCGTTAAGCGCTGAGGCTATCGCAAATTTATTGTTGTAACTGGACCAGCAATTGACGATACTGCTCTGCGTTGGGCGGGTCCATCAAAAGGATTTGATTGACGACCACCAACGCTTCTTCCTTCTTATTGTTATTAAGAAGGGACTCGGCGACTGCCTCCAGTTGTGCGATGGCGTCGGCGAGGCGTCCTGCCTGTTGATAGGCTTGCGCGAGAGCGCGACGCAATATGGGATCATCAGGTCGTTCGGTGAGCAGGCTCTCGATAAATGGTACGCCTTGCTCGCCGCGGTTGCTAGTCTGCAAATAGGAGAGGTAACTTTCGAGTTCCGCGTTCGCCTGCGCGAACAGCCCCATTTTCAGGCTGAGTTCGACCAGGTTTTTTCGGACGCCTTGATCATCAGGCCGCAGGGTGCGGACTTGTTCGTAGATGCGGATGGCTTGCTTCCAATCCAGTCTTTGCATGTCAATATCCGCCATGCGCTGCAGGATGTGGACGTTCCAGTTGCGGTCGGCATTAGCTTGCTGGCCGACGCGCAATGTGGTGGTGTAGGTCTTGCGCGCCATATCGAGATCGGCAAGACGATAGTAAATATCTGCGAGTTCGATGTACTCGCGGATGGCTTCATCCACCTGGCCGCGCGAGACGAGCTGGTCAATCAATTTGGTGCGGGCGATCATATCCATCGGCGCGAGTTGAACAACGCGCCGCAGTAGTTTTGCAGATTGCGCCGCTTCGCCGCGCACGCTGTATGCCTGCGCAACGACAGAATATTTTGCAATGGCTTCCTGCGTATGGTTCTCACGGACGAGCAGGTCGCCCATCAATGTATGGAGCGGCAAATAAGTTGGGGCGTAGGTGAGCGCCTGAAAGGCTTCATCCATTGCAGAGCGCAATTGTCCCGCGCGCGCCAGTTGATGCACGTGATTGATCGATTCGAGCACCTGGCTGGATTGCGCCTGTAAAATGACCTCAGCCAGCGGCATGGGCATGTCGCCATCCTGCGGTTTAGGCATTTGCTCGCGCGACTTGTGCAGGTGGTCGCGCCAGTTCTTACGCATGAGCATGTCGTTGATGTTGTCGCACAGGCGTTTGAGCGATGCCTCATCCGTCTGCATTGCCTGCGCTTCGATGAGTGGTTCGTACATCTGCCTGATCTCATCCGATTGCTCGGCAGGGACGATCATCGCATCTGCGAGTTTCAACGCTTCGAGATATTCAACGGATGCGGGTCCGAATCTCCCCAACTTTTGGTTGATCTGCCCCAACAACAAACGCGCGGCGAGACCGAAGTCATTATGCTTGACGGCATGTTGCAGATGACGGACGGCCGACTCGAGTCGGTCTCCCTTTGAGCGGAGCAAACCCAAATCGAAATAGAGGGCAGGGTGGTTGAAGCCCGCTTCGAGCGCGTGATCCAATTCTTCCGCGGCTTGAGAATCATTGCCTTTGCTTTGCGCGTCGATTGCCTGACCGAGATGCAGGACGACCTTCGTCTGCTCGGAGGATTGCATGGAGAGTTGTCCCGTGCCGCGCATCAGCGCCTGCAAACCGCGCCGCGCCTGTACTGCCGCGCCGTCGTCGGTGGTGTACTCGAAGAGAATCTCCGCCAGCCGCGTCAACGCTTTTTGACGCGATTCAGCGATCGGGTCCAGCCCTGAATCGGTCTGCCTCTTCGGCATATCCAGTTGTTTGACCTGAGCCATAGCGATGGGACCCGTCCCGCCTTTGGGTCGCAATGGTTTCGGGAGGAGTTGGCCTGAGCGCAGGAGAGTCTGCGCCTGTGCCGCTTCAGCGCTTTCGGGCAGAATTTGCAGCGCCTTGTTTACCAGTTCGGCGGTCTTTTGGGCATTACCCGTGCGTTGGATCAGGCTCGCAACCGCGATATATTCGATAACAGCCTGTGGTTTGTGACCAAGTTTTTCGTGGGCGAGGGCAAGACGCGAGTGTGCCAGCACATGTTCGGGGTCAAGAGTTGTGACGCGCACCCAGTTCTCGATGGCTTTATCCACATCGCGCTGGTTGAGGAAAAGGTCTGCGGCTTTGAACGCGGCTTCAATGGCTTCCTTGAGATGACCCGTGCGCTCCAGCAGTTGCGCGAGTTTTTCCATTGGCACGGGGTCTTCGGGCGCGATCTGCGCGACGCGCTGGTAGATTTGCAGGGCTTCTTCGTGGTTGGCTTGCTGGAACAATGCTAGTCCCAAACTGTTGAGAGCCTTGGGGTGATCGGGCATCTCCTGCAAGGCTTTGCGATAGGCCGCGGCCGCCTTGCTCCACTCCTGATCCCAGGCGGCTGAGTGGCCCTCGTTCATTGCTTTTTGGAAAACGTCTTCTCGTCCGGGCATGGTTGCAATTATACCGTAGGTGTCGACCATGAACACATCATGGAAGAAATAAAACCTTAATAACCGAATGACCTTCAGGGGTAGCACCCCACTTAAGCGTGGAGTGAGATAGAAAATCTTTGCAAAAAAC
>CAZIYY010000241.1:0-5288 GCA_964543585.1 uncultured Anaerolinea sp.
AACGTCGGGACCATCGAGTCTCCTTTCACCTCGACGGCATACGCGCTGTCCTGTTCCACGTCGAGTGGGCGCTCCAGATAATCGAATCCCGCGCCTGGTGGGTAGCTGTCGAGATGATACCCATTCGCTCCAGCTTCCGCAAGGGCGATCACGGGGATGGGTTGCGGGCGGAATAACTCTTCCACGCTCAACTTCAACGCCCCAGCAACCCGCACAAGGCTATCCCATCGACCTGGCCGCTTGCCGGTTTCAAGGTGGCTAATAAGTCCTTGCGTCAGAGGCGGATCACAGGCGACGGCTAGCTGTAGTTGACTCATGCCGGATCGCCGCCGGAGCCAGGCAATTCGCTTTCCCACGGTCAGCATACTCCATACATATAACGTCCTGTAGTGGCTGGCAATCGCACCTTGTATTTTTTTCTTGCATTCGTGAAATACATGGTGTATTGTTCCTCCCATGACCAAAACGCAACGACTGCTGCGCCACTGGTTCAAAGCGACGGGACTCAGCCAGCGAGAGGCCGCCGAACGGCTCGGTGTCACGCAGGGAACGCTGAGCCACTGGCTCACCAACCGCCGCAAACCGAGCCTCAATGTCCTGGATCGCGTGTCGAAAGTTACCGGGATCAATCCGTTAGAACTCCGGCCAGATTTTAAGTCCGCCTTCAGAAATAATGGTAAGGCTCTCACGAGCAGAGCTGTCAACAGCAGGCAATAATCTTTCCACCTGTTGCCACCTATGAACGGAACGGGCAAAAGCCTTCTCACGCAGTACCACACACCCGAGGAAGCCCTGCGCTGGGCGCTCGTCCGCATGGCCGAAGCGTCCGGGCTGAACAAATATCTCCTCGCCCCGCAAGTCGATTTGTCCCCCTCCCACTTCTCGAAGGCGCTGAACCCGAACAAGAGCGACGACGATAGCGAGCGGCGCCACCATTTCCCGGCGGATCGGATCGCCAAATATATCGAGGTCACAGGGGATGCCTCGTATCTGTTCACCCTCCTCGACTACCTCGGCTACAACCCCGACGAGCTGCCGAAGATCCGCCGGCCGGTGAAGAGTTCGGCGCAGCTCTTGGAGGACATCGCGCAGACGTTAAACGCCAGGGGGAAAGAGGATCAGGCGATCCGAGAACAGTTGAAGCTGCTGGTGCAGGATGGCGGGAAGGCGAGAAAGCGATGAGCAACCAGGACGCACTAGACAGGCTAGTCGGTGAATGGGAACGCCGGGCGAGGCGGGCATTCTTTGATGCCGAGCACGAACCCGATCCTATGGGCCGTCGCCTGATCGAGCACGGCGCCATGTGCTACTTTAACTGCATTCAGGAACTTACGGCAGCCCTAACCCTTGCTTCACCTGTAGCGAAGTGCACACCGAATGGGTGATCAGCCCGACCTAATCGACAGTGGTCTCCGTCGCCTCGGCGGCTACCAGAGCATCTATGTCCCGCAGTTTGTGTGGAATGGGTTTCGCATCGACGCCATCGTGATCGACCTGCGGACCCGGTGGATCCGCGGCTTCGAGATCAAGCGGTCTCGCGGCGATTTCCGGCGCGATGAGAAGTGGACCCTGTATTCGCAGTTCTGTAGCTCGCTGTCGATTGTCTGCCCGGAGGGCGTGGTGCTGGCCTCAGAGGTGGAGGAACCCTTCGGCCTGCTGTGGGTGTTGGCGGATGGCTCACTGCGCTGGGCGAAGAAACTGAAGCGGTTCCAACACCGGGAGTCGCTGGCCTGGCTGTGGACGTATGTCCGAGTGCTGGAATATGTGCTGCCACGGGCACAGGAACAGAATCGGGTGCTCCGACAAGAGCTGCGATGGCTGCAAGAGGACAGGGCCCGGAGTCCTTTGTTGGTGGCCGCCGACTAATCTGACACGACAAGAAAGAAGGTCGTGATGGCGAAGAAGCACGCGCCGAAGACGTAGACGACGGAGTGAACTGATCCGGCTGCCCCGCTTCCCATCGAGGTAGATGCTAACATGGCTCGCTACAGACGGATCGATCCGTACATCTGGCACGACGACAAATTTCCCGCTTTTTCCGACGACGCGAATGAATAGCCATCGAAAACGATTCCCGAGCTTAAACTTTCGGTGTCCCAAACATCGTCGGCTTCGGGTCGCTGTCTTTACTCGTGATGACTTCACCTGCCAAATCTGCGGTGACAAACCAGAAATTCTACCAGAGCATTATGATGGGAGATATACCGTTCATGTCTCCCAAAAGCGTCCTCTTCATGTGGACCACATAATACCCAGATGTCGTGGTGGTAAGCACATTTTGAAAAACCTCCGCACGCTCTGTGAATCTTGCAATGCTCGGAAGAGCACCCTCTTGGATCAGCACCGATGAGCCGGTACAAAAAGATCGAAATACAGATGTGGGCTGACGCAAAATTCCGTTCGCTGTCTGCCCCGCCACCGAACGCCCGCGACTGCTGGATTCACCTCCTGACCAACCGCTGCAATACGAGTATCCCAGGAGTCTACCATGCCTACGCTGAGGGGTTAGCCAAAGATCTCGGATGGTCAGTGAAAGACTATCGGAAAGTCTTTGCGGAACCCTTTTCTAAGGGCATGGTGAAAGTGGACTGGGAGGCCGGGTTAGTCTTCATTCCGAACGCCATCAAACACAACCCCCCGGAGAACCCAAACGTCATCATTGGATGGGGAAAGCACTGGGATGAGCTCCCACAGTGCCCACTAAAAGATGAAGCATATCAACATCTTAAAGACTTCCTGAAAGACTATACGAAACATCGGTCAGAGTCTTTCCTAGAGGCTTTCGGAAAGTCTATCCGATACCTTCCTGTTACTGTTACTGTTACTGCTACTGATAGTGTTAGTTCTTCTTCTGAGAAAGAGAAAGGGGGGGTGGGGGAAAGAGAGGCGGCAGTAAAGGCTGAGTTAAACGGCTTCGGACGCTTCAAGGAACTCTACCCAATTTGGAAAGAAGAGGAAGAAGTCAAGCGGGCATGGAAGCGGATACCACAATCAGAACACGAGGCGATATTCCAGGCCGTCGAGGCGTACAAAGTCTCCGCCGACTGGCAGAAGGAAGCCGGAAAATTTATTCCCTATCCTGCGAAGTTTCTCACGAAGGGGAGATGGAAGGACAAGATCGAGCCGATGTTGCCGATCTCCAGTGCGGCCCAGGAAACGCGGGCGGCTGGTCAACGACTTATAGATCGTCTGGCGAAGAAGGAGGGGGAACGTGAACCAAGCGGATCTTCCTGAGTTCATCGCGGAGTTGGAGCGGTTATCCGAGCTCTATACCAAGCCGATGACCGAAGCCCTCCAAGCCCTATACTTCGACGCACTGGCTCAGTATCCCATGCCGGATGTCACGCGGGCCTTTCGCTTGCACATTCGGTCTCCCGAGCAAGGCCGCTTCTTCCCCAAGCCGGCCGATCTCATCGCGTTGCTGGATGGTGATTCAGATTCACGGGCGCTCCAGGCATGGACGGCTGCTGTGCACGCCTGGGAGGAGCATGGCGTCTATCAGGGTGTGGCCTTCGCGGACCCTTGTATCGCGGCCACGATTGAGGACATGGGCGGCTGGATCGCGTTTCATGATCGCTACATGCTGCTCAAAGAGGAACCGTTCATGCGGCAGGAATTTGTGAAGCGGTATCTCGGGTATCTCCAGTCGCCGCCGCGGCGAGCTATTGGCGCCCTTCCAGGAGTGCATGCCTTAGAGAACGCGCGGCGCGGGTTTCTCCAGGAGACCCCGAAGCCGATTGCGGTTGGGGAGGCGCCTCGTCGGAAAGTGATGACTGATGGGGAGCGACCGCGTGACGGCGTTTAAGCGATGGGATCCCTCCGACCCCTTCCGGCTCCTCATGGCGCTCGCCTTCCTGCTCGCCGCGACGGCACTCCTCGGCGAGACCGGCCTGTGGAGCGCGATTGTGTCCTTCGTGGGGATCGGGATGCTCCTGCTGGGGCTGCTCCTCCTGGCCGAGGTGTTGAGCCGGTGGGTGGGGGTACGAAAGGGAGGGCGTCCGAGTGGCCAATAAAAGATTGGCTTGCGGATGTGTTGCGGAGGTAACTCATGCTGAAGACGTGTCCAACTTGTACGAAATCCTTTGGTCGCCCAGTCCCGAGATCTACGGCAGATTGGGAGCGTCAAATATTCTGTTCCAACATCTGTCGAGCTAGGAGTCCAGAGGCTAGGGCAAAGGTATCTGAAAGACATCGTGGAAAAACCTTAAGCCCTGAGTACCGAGCCAAACTATCAGCGGCCAATCTCGGAAAGCGGTTTAGCCCAACCCGCTGCGCCAATATTGCAGCAGGTTCACAGCGACGTAGCCAGCGTTCAGAATGGCGCGCCAACCAAGCAGCGATGATTCAGGTCCGAAGCCAAAACCTTGAATATCAGACTAAATTATCCCAGGCCGCGCTTAAGAGGTGGCTCAATCCGCAGTATCGTGAACGTTTCTCGTTGTCGAGAAAATCGCTGTGGAGCAACCCTGAACTTCGCGGCAAGCTCGTAGAGGGTACAAAAAAGGGCCAAGCGGCTGCGGCTGCGGCCCTCCGGAAGAAATGGCTCGACCCTGAATATCGGGAAAAGAGGCTTCCGCATGTGCGGATGATGCAGGAGTGTTCGAGACGCTCTAAACCGTCGTCGATAGAACTGTCTCTGCGATCATCGCTAGACGCTCTTGGTATTCCCTATCTCGCTGAACATCGAATCGGTCCCTACCTTGCCGACATTTTTCTCCCTCGCCAACGATTGGTCATTGAGGCCGATGGTATCTATTGGCACAGCCTGGCGGCTGTGCGGAAGCGTGATGTGAAGCGGGATGAGGACATGAAAAGGTGGGGCTACGCAATTCTAAGAGTGTCAGAAAAGCAAATCAAAAAAGGGCAGGCGGAGGGTATTGTTCTTCGCACACTTGGCCAATCCGGTAGCCAGAGCTGAGCATCATGCGCATAGCGTTCATAGGAAATTTCAGGCCATCATTCAGCACAGAATCTCACGTATCGGCCACCATGGAATTACTCGGGCATGAGGTTCTTCGCATCCAAGAGGATGCAGTCTTGTGGCCAGAGAGGCTAGGAATCTGTCTCTCTGCGAACGTATGTTGGTGGACTTGTACTTGGCATACCGACTTCCCGGGCGGGCACGCAACCCTGAAAGCCCTTCGTGATGCAGGCATTCCGTCCGTCTCCCATTCCCTCGATCTGTTCGTCGGCTTGGACCGTGAGCACTTCCTCGACACGGATCCATTTTGGCGGACGCGCTATGTGTTCACGGCTGATGGCGGCCATCAGGAGGTCTTCGCGGCGAA
>CAZIYY010000242.1:0-5215 GCA_964543585.1 uncultured Anaerolinea sp.
CAGCTTATCTCTTTTGGCTGCCTGCAAAGTTGCACTTCATACTTGAATCTACGCAGCGAAATCAGCGTTCATCAGCGTCCAAAATAATGACTTTACGTCCCGCAGGTTTTGATCCAAAAAGACCTGCGGGACGATGTGTAATGTCAGTACTCAATCAAGGCGTGACCTGGAAGTTGGTACTGAGAATATTAATTCCGGTAGCCGCATCCCAGACGTTGGCATTGGCGAATCTTACAGAATATGCCGGGTTGCCCCGCAGGGAATTGTAAGCATCCGGCAACCAAAGACCCAGCTTATAAGTTCCGGGCGCAACATTCGCCGGTAGATTTATGTTGACAGCCACTACATGATTCTGTCCGGGCGACCAGCGGCGAGGGTCAACGCCTGTTATGGGGATTTCGTAGCGTGCGCCTCCTGGTCCCAGCAGCACGATGTAAACTGGGCGGGGATTGAACATTGAGGCAAAGCCACTATTGCTGAGACTTATACTTAGATTCAGGGCGCCGCCCGCTCGTATCGTTGGCGGGAGGGAGGCTTCCTTGAGCGTCAGGCGATAGCCCAAACGGCGGCGGATTGTATCCATACATCCTCCGGAAGTCCAGCCGTTGAGCACCTCGGGGCGGTAACCGTTGTTGATAAAGGACCAGTGTAGCATGTCCATTTCCAGAAGCGTATTCGGACAGTCGGTGCGCGGAGGGTTGGACTGGCAAGTCTCTCCGCCAACCGGTGTAAACTGCCCTTCCTGCGCAACAAAGCCTTTCCAGCATGAGATCGCATCCTTGCCGTCACAGTAGGTGGATGTATGTTTCGGCAATTGTGACGTGCTGGATTTATAAGTGCCTCCATCATCCTGGTCACGCAGGAAACAATCATCGTGGTGTCCAATACGGCTTCTATCCGTACTCGTGAACGCCTCCTGTGATGTCAGGGGTCCCTGGAAGAATATTTCCTTATATCTTGGATACCTGAGTTGAAGCATACGATCCTTTGGTAATGCGGCCAGAAGCGCGTCAACGATCGCCTTTCGATACGTCAATGGATGCAGGTACTTTGTGCTGTGCCATTCACCCCAATGACCGACAAAGCCGACCTGCATGACGGCGATGACATCGGAGTTTGCTTGCAGGATTGGTTTCAACTGGGTAATGTGATGGAGAACCAATTCAATCGGCGCATCGGGATTGGCTTGATTCGGGTCGGTAGTTGATCCCGGTCCGGGATTATAGACAAATCTTATGACCAGTTTGAGTCCTTTATTTCTGGCAGTAGTGAACACTGAAGTGATGTTATTCAGCGCGCTTTGATCCAGGTATTTATCCCGGTAGTTATCGAGCCTGAAGTAGATCCAGACCAGAGTATCGGCGGGCTGTAGCGCGCGGATCTTGTTTGCGTCGAGGGGTTGGTCCGGGAAGATGGAGGACTGCTTCATAAAGCCGCGCTCCGGATTGGCAATATCCTCGTTTGACGCGTTGTAGACGATCTTGACACTGCCAGCAGGAGGAGTGACGGTTGACGCTTGAGGCGCGGTGGCTGTTGCAATCGCGGTCGAAGTTGCTGCAGCGGTTGAGGTCGCGGTGGATGATTGAGGCGCTGTTGACGTTGCAATTGCAGTTGAGGTTGCAGTCGCAGTGGACGGCTGCAGGGCAGTTGCTGTTGCAATCGCGGTCGCTGTTTGGGTTGAGGTTGGAATTGGCGCGCTGCCTGCAGGCCCAATATAGGTCTGCCGCCGCGATTCGAAAGCGTCCAGATAGAAAGTCCCGCGCGTGCCGGCATCCATACCGGTGACTGCCCCAAGGCGGACACGGTCAATCCGCCGGGTATCGTTATCCACTCCGGTCAAATTGGTCTGTTGAACGCTGTCAATCCACAGCGTCAGGCCGCCATTGTTCGCACCGGCTGTTGTTGCCGCCCGCCAATCCAGCTCGATAAAGTGCGGCGCGTCACTGATCGTGAACCAGAGGGTATTGACCCAGGCGGAATTGTCGTTCAACACGCTGACCCTCAATACGTAGGTAGCTGAGGACCGGCCGAATTCCACCCGCATCATCGCCGTGTTCGTGCCCGCGAAGCCGTTGAAGATATGGAAGGCATCTCCGTTGCCCATTGCGATCGAGTTCGGGTCGAAGTAGAAGCGTGCCCGGTAACGCGGCTCGGCGCTCGGTCGGTCGTCAGCTACATAAATGGAGTTACTATCGTCTATCACTACCCGGGACCCGTTGCTGCCGACCATGGCTGCCGGAGCGTTTACACTGAGACCGCCGTTGTCAGTTACGTTCCCCGTCCAGGCAGAAAAATTGCCTGATTCAAAACTGTCGGCGAAAATCAGATCCGACGAACTAGGAGGCGAAGGTGGCGCGGCCGTCACCGTGGATGTTGACGTATTTGCAGGAATGGTTGTCGATGTTGATGTATTCGCAGGAATGGTTGTTTGCGTAGCAGTTGGTGTGGCGGTATTACCGGCGGGAATAATGATGGAGATTGGTGTCGGCGTGAATGTTGATGTCGACAACGGGTCGCTTGTCGCGGTGGCTGTGAAATCCGGCACGCTGGTGGCTGTGGATGCCCCCAATGTTTCCGTGACTGAAACTGCGGTCGGTGAGGAATCTGGTATTGTCGTACTCGTCAAGGTTGCGCTGGGCAGAGGCGTGAATGTGGCGGTCGAGGTGGCGGTGGCAGTAGGCGTAAAAGTAAAAGTAGGCGTCGCTGACGGCGTGGCAGATGGGACACGTGTCGGCGTACGAGTTGCAGTGGGAGGTGGTGGTGGCGTCTGCGCGCCCGTGCTGACGCAGTTGGAAGTGCCTGAATCGGTGAAGGTCTGCCCCGCTATCGGGACGAACTGCCAATCATAACTGGTGGCATGCAAGGTTAACTTCAGCACGCCAAAAGTGGTATTGTTGCGAACCTCGAGTGTCGGCAAGTTGGTAGGAAAGGGATAAAGGCCCGCCCCACCCGTACCTGCAACGAACTCGCGGATGCCTCGGTTCGGATCGGCTTGTCCGCTGGGGTTCTGCAACGCAAACCGCTGATAGGTATGATCATGGCCGTTCAAGATCACGTCAGCGCCATAATCGTAGAGCGCCTGCCAAAATGGTTGACTCCTAGGGTTGCTCCCATGCTGGCCTGTGCTAAAGCGCGGCTCATGCCAGTAAGCCAGTGTGCACATGCTTTTGTTCGCGGCAAGATCGGCCCTCAACCACTTCTCCTGAGCTGAACCCGCCGCATAGTCTGACTCGCTGTTGAGGGCAATGATATGCCAGGCTCCCAAGTTGTAGGAGTAATAACCCTTTCCCGGATCGCCTGCCGCCGCGCCAAAGTAGGCGAAATAGCCACTGCCACCGGCGGTATGGTAGTCATGGTTGCCCGGCGCGGGGCGGATGCGAGCCTTGTGACGGCCCCAGGTTGGCGCGAAGCAGTCTGTAAATTGGGCCGGTGCGCCATCTGGATAGACGTTATCGCCCAGGGTGAAAACAGTGCCAGCGATGTTGTCGAGCAGTTTTGCCGTGGCTTCGTCATTGTTGTGGCCGCAACTGGAGATGTCGCCAGCCCCAACGAAGACCGGGTCAGCCGTTTGAGCAAGGGCGGGTTTGGGTGATGGATATGAACTTCCACCCACAAGACCGCTAATTATTGCGAGCGCGAGAAATATGTTTTTTAGCATCGTTACACCTCTTTATGTTGGATTGGATAATTCTCTTGTTGTGTTTCTTGGGCAACCCGATCATTGTCCGCTTGCATCCTCCCCGTCTTTCTGCGCGGGGAATATCAATTCTTACAAATCTCCTGCCGCCATGATGTTATTCCGTAGCATCGCCTCTTGCCACCTTTGGTTACAGTTTTCCCCTTGCATTTAAGATAATTTCGGATGACTTATCAAAAGGGTAAGCCTGCTACGGGATGCAATTTAAACGCAGTATTGGGAAGTGAGATTGGAGAATTGTGGATGGTGTCCGCCATCTGGATCTTGTATTCGACTCTCGGCCAAAGATTCCTTCCGACGATTACGCCCGCTTCTTCCCCGATATTGAAACTGATCGCCGTTACCGAAAGCGGATTCTCACCCGAGTTCGTCGGCGCGATAAAAGGCGCGCCCGAAGCCCAAACCGCGTATCCCAACTCAAGCGCTAAAATAACTCTAAGGTTTGTGCGCTAGAATAAGCGGAACGTTTATCGACTCAAGAGGATTTTGCGATGAAAAAAATATTATCTTATGGGTCAGCGCTGGTCATTTCAACGTTCATCTTCACCGCTTGTGGAGCGAGCCCCACCGCATCCGCGCCCACGCTTGCGCCTGTTGCAATCTCAACATCCAGTCCGCTTCCCACTCTGATTCCAACTGAAACATTCATCCCGACACCGATCCCTACTGCGACGCCGATTCCCTATCCCCTTCAGATTGATGCCATGCGTGCCCGCTCATATCCCGGAAGTGAAATCGTGATCGAGCACACCCTCGACCCTGGCGTGAATTATGGCCGCTATATCGTCTCGTATCTTTCCGATGGACTAAAAATTTACGCGTTGATGACAGTACCCAACGGCGAAAAACCCGTCACGGGATGGCCAGTTGTTATCTTCAATCATGGCTTCATTCCTCCCGATGTATATGTCACAACGGAACGCTACGTCGCGTATGTAGACTTGATCGCGCGCAATGGTTACATCGTTTTCCGTTCGGATTATCGCGGCCACGGAAATTCAGAGGGTGTGGCGGGAGGCGCTTACAGCACCCCCGATTACACCGTGGATGTGCTCAACGCGGTCGCTTCCATGAAACGCTATCCTGATGCAGACCCGAATCGCATTGGGATGTGGGGACATTCCATGGGCGGATATATTACTCTGCGTTCAATGGTCATTACGGACGATATCAAAGCCGGCGTGATTTGGGGGGGAGTCGTTGCTTCATACCCGGACCTGCTGACTCGCTGGCGGCGAGGGACGGGATCATCCGTTCCGCCGACTCCGCGCCCGGGCTCCTGGCGCACCACACTGATAGACACGTTTGGCTCCCCCGAAGAGAACCCTGAATTTTGGAATTCGATTTCAGCAAACTCTTATCTCACTGACCTATCAGGACCCATCCAACTGCATCACGGCACAGCCGATGCGGACGTGCCCCTTGAATTTTCGGAACTGCTCTTTTATCAGATGCTTGAAGCCAAGCAATATGTGGAATTGTACAAATACGATGGAGATAATCACAACATCTCGAATT
>CAZIYY010000243.1:0-5197 GCA_964543585.1 uncultured Anaerolinea sp.
TCTGCGACAACAACTCAAATCACCTGCCATTCCAATGACTTTTGCGTAAGTCCTAATTAACCCTGCGTGGTATTCCGTTTCAACATCAGGTTGAATTACCTGTCTCGTATAAAGGGGATTTGATTGGTGTCTATAAAGCTGACCTTGTTATTGATGGCAAAATTATTGTTGAGATTAAAGGAATATCCAAACTCAACGCTTCTCACCAGGCGCAAGCCCTTCACTACCTTGCTGCAATCGGTTTACAACTTGCCATTCTTATCAATTTCGGAGCAGGCTCTTTGGAGTATTGCCGCGTGGTCCAATCCGAAAATAAAAATTCGCGCTAATTCGTGTAATTCGCGGCTGAAATATGAAAATCCGTCGAGCCGTTCCTGACGAAGCGGGCACCTTATCTCAAATCGCTTTATCTGCAAAACATCACTGGGGTTACCCGGAACGCTGGATGAAAATCTGGAAGCCGCAACTCACATTCAGCCCTGAGTATTTTGAAGAAAACGAAAGTTGGGTTGCCGAGATGGATAATCGTCCAATCGCTTTTTATACTCTGCAAGAAAAAGATGGAGTTGCGTGGATTGAAAATTTGTGGGCGCTTCCCGAATATATTGGTCAAGGAGTCGGAAAGCGGTTATTCCTTCACGCGAAGTCTCGTTCCCGCAAATTGGGATACAAAACCCTGAAACTCGAAGCAGACCCGAACGCGGTCGGCTTTTATGAGAAAATGGGGATGAGCAAAATCGGCGAACGACATTCAGAAGTGGAAGGTCAGCCGCGTATTCTGCCGATCATGGAGATGAACTTGTGAGTACTTATTGCGATTACTGCATTTCCCACCGGAAAGATACATTCAATAGCTGTTTCCTTGTCCACCTATTTACTCGCTCTACGTAAACAACGGTAAGTGACCGAGCGAAATAATGTTCATCCACTGAGCGCGGTCGCCTTCGGTGAAGATCGCCGCCTCCGCCGCAACAGATGAACCTGCCTTATCAAGAATTGCTTTCATGCCCTGTAATGTTGACCCCGTGCTGATCACGTCATCCACAATGATCACTTTCCTGCCCTGCACCAATTCGCGGTCCTTCTCATCCAGGATCAATATCTGTGGCTGGCCCGTTGTAATCGAAAGCGTTTCTGCCTTCAACGCGTCTCCCATATATGCCTTATAAACCTTGCGTAATACCACGTAGGGCTTTTTCGTTTCCACAGATAGCGCGTGCGCCAGCGGAATGGACTTTGCCTCCGCAGTCACCAGCGCGTCGTATTCCGTATCCTTGAGTTTCCCGCTCAATTCCTTCGCGCAAGCCTGCACGAGTTCCGTATCCCCCAGAATATTGAGAATGGCGATCTTCAAGCCCGGCTTGATCTCGAACAAACGTAGTTCGCGCTTCAAGCCGGCAATTTCAACCGAATAGGTTTCGTGTTCAGACATGAATTCATCTCCTGCCATTCGTAGTTCAACGACTGAAGTTTATCATAATTCAATTTATAACTCACTTATGCAGAACGTCCCGAAGGTTTCCTTTAAAAACCTAATTGAGCAGTTCAAACCTTCGGGACGATACGTAACACCAGTTTATAATATTCATGAGCATCAATCCCAAACCCAATACAAAGGAAACTAAAACATGCAACCCATTTTTGTGATCGTACTTGTTGGCTTGATAGGCGGCATCGCGGTGGGGCTGCAAAGCCCGCTTGCCAGCATGATCAGTCAAAGGCTCGGTCTCTTCGAGAGCGTGTTCATTGTCCACATCGGAGGCGCGATCATCGCGCTGATTCCGCTATTGATTTACGGCGGCGGGAAACTGGCTGAGTGGCGAAGCGTCCCATGGTACGCGCTGGGCGCGGGCATCTTCGGCTTGGTGGTGATCGGCTCAATCAGTTACATGATCCCGCGCGTTGGGATCGCGGCGACAATCACAACAATCGTCGCGGGTCAACTGCTGGTAGGGACGATTCTCGATCACTATAGCCTGTTGGGAGCGGCGGGGAGATCCATGGATTTGACGCGTGCCCTCGGGCTGGCTGTGGTCATGGTGGGAGTTTGGTTGACCGTGAAATAAAACTTGTGTACGGGGCATCAAGAGACTGTCGACTCGCGAATTCAACCATGTCTGATTCAAAACCTCACGTACGCACCTTGTTTCGAAGCGACCTCATCCATGCCTTCGATTATCGCTGCGCGGGGCACGACGACGAAGGTGAAATCCCTCAGGGGTATGAGATCACCCTGCCGCGTTCGGGCGCGTATCAGCGCCGGGACGCGCATGGCTCGTTTCTGGCAGACCCGAATCATATATTGTTTTACAACAAAGGCGAGCCGTACGATACCCGCCATCTCATTCAGGGCGGGGATTCATCCACGGTCTTTTTATTTGCCCCGTCTTTATTGATCGAAATGATAAGGACGTACAATCCCGCTGTCGAAAACAATCCTCAAAAAATATTTCAGCGCAGTCACATCACCCTCAGGGCGCAATTGCAGATCCTTCAATATCGGCTTTTACGCGCGAACAAATACAGCAGTGTCCCGCTCGTCTCGCTGAATGGGAGAATTGAAACGAGCAGGATTGACCCACTCGAGATGGAAGAGAAGATCATCACGGCAGTGGGCGAAATTATTGACGCGCTGTATCAGGGGCTTCCAGCCAGACAAAATCGTTCATCGTCGAACACCCTGCGCGCTCATGCAGATCAAACACACGCCGTTAAGACCTTTCTCAACGCGCGCGTTCAATCGCGCTTGCAACTCGAACACATTTCATCTGCAGTCCATCTTTCGCCGTATCACTTGTGCCGCGTCTTCAAACAAAACATGGGCATGAGTCTCCATCAATACGTCAAACGTCTGCGCCTCTTCAACGCCGCGGAACGGATGTTGGAAGACCCCGCAGCGCGTCTCGATCTGCTCGCGCTCGATTACGGCTTCTCCAATCACGGAAATTTTTCGACCGCCTTCCGCAAAATGTTTGGCGTCAACCCCTCCGAACTTCGTGGTTCGCGCCATCGTCAGATGAGCAAGATTTTAAAAGCCTGATCTGACGTTCCCCACTATCATCACATCTGCTCCTCCAATCGATGGAATCCGCCTCTCGCCGCGGCAGAGGCTGATTCCTCTTCAATTTGCTTGGTTCAACCCGACAAAGGATTCGTCACTTCCTCTGCTGGAGCAATTCTCTCATCAGGAGTCAATCATGAAACTCAAACATTGGATCGTATTCATTCTTCTGGGTTTGATCTGGAGCACGTCTTTCCTGTGGATCAAGATCGGCGTGCGGGAAATTGGACCGATGGCGCTGGTCGCCTTCCGCATGTTATTCGGCGCGATCACGGCGGTCGCCCTCGCGGTATATCAAAAAGCGCAGTGGCCCCGCGATTGGAAGACCTGGCGCACCTTCGCCATCCTAGGACCAACCAGCCTTGCGATTCCCATCTTCCTCATCTCTTGGGGCGAGCAGACGATTGACTCAGCCATCGCCTCCATCCTAAATGCCACCGTGCCGTTGTTCACGATTGTGATCGCGCACTTCTGGCTAAGTGACGACAAAATGACCCTGCAAAAAGTGCTGGGTTTGTTGGTTGGGTTTGCAGGAGTGGTCGTTCTCTTAAGTGAAGACCTGAATGCCGGCGGGCAAAGTTCGGTGATCGGGCAAGCGGCAGTAGTCCTTGCCGCCATCTTTTATGCAGGGAGCGCAGTGTTTGCGCGCAAAGCCACGCAGCATGTGGCTGGGTTGGTACGCGGCGCGGCTCCGCTCATCACAGCCACCCTATTCATGTGGCTGATCGCGCCATTCATCGAAAAGCCATTCCAGGTTCCGACCCTGACGATCACCTGGGTCGCCGCTTTATGGCTGGGCATCCTGGGTTCTGGATTGGCGTTTCTTATGTTTTATTACCTGTTGCACGAAGTGGGCCCCACGCGCGCAACCTTGGTGACTTACCTCTTTCCAATTGGCGGAGTTGTTTTCGGCGTGATATTTCTGAATGAGCATCTTTCATGGCAATTGGTAGTTGGCGCATTGTTGATCATTTCAAGTCTGGCGGTTGTGAATTGGCAACCAGCCAAATCCAAAGAACCGAATCAAGTTCCCAGTCTGACATTCAAGAGATGAACAAATTCAACTAACTTTATCAAACGGAATTACCTGCCATGCCAGTATCAAACACCGAAGATAATAAACGCCATCATTATGGCGTAACCGTGACTTTATGCTGCTATGGGGCGGACAGGTCGTATCCACACTTGGCACAGAATCATCCAGCATTGTTTATCCACTGCTCATCCTCGCGCTGACCAACTCGCCCGCCGCGGCTGGGATTGCCGGCGCACTTCAGTCAATCCCGTATCTGCTCCTAAGCCTGCCAGCCGGCGCGTTGATTGATCGCTGGGACCGCAAGCGCGTGATGATCCTGTGCGACATCGGGCGCGGGTTGATCGCGGCAAGCATCGCGATTGCAATCCTGTTCAATGCGCTCACCGTCTGGCAGATCTATCTCGTTGCGCTCATCGATGGGAGTCTATTTGTCCTCTTCAATATTGCAGAATTGGCGGCGTTGACGCGCGTCGTCCCAAAGGCGCAACTGCCTCAGGCATCCGGGCAGAATGAGGCGGCTTTTGGCGTGGTGAGTATCAGCGCGCCATCGTTCGGCACGTTTCTCTATAGTCTGGGACGTAGTTTCCCTTTCGTCTTCGATGCGGTGTCATACGGCGTGTCGGTGGTTTCGCTGTTTTTTATTAAGTCCCCGTTTCAGGCGCAACGTACAGTGATCCCGCGCAATTTGCGTAAAGAAATGGCGGAGGGCTTGAGTTGGTTATAGGATAAACCCATTATCCGCTTCCTGGCGTTTCTCGCGGGCGGGATCAATTTTGCGTCCTCATCAATTCCGCTGATAACCATCGTTGTGGCAAAAACAATGGGAACGAGGGATACCCAAATCGGATTAATATTCAGTATTGCCGGGATTGGCGGCATTATCGGTTCACTGATTGGTGGGCAGATACAGAAACGATTCACGTTCGGACAGGCCATCACAGCAATCATCTGGGGTATGACTTTGTTGTTTACCCTATACGCCGTGGTGCCGCAGTTCTTTTTATTGGGAGTAGTTTCCGCGTTGGGCTTTATGTTGATTACAATATACGTCTGATGTGAAATCAACCAACGAATTGAAAAGTCTGAATGTTGATACCAAA
>CAZIYY010000244.1:0-5087 GCA_964543585.1 uncultured Anaerolinea sp.
AACTTTACCCGAAAAGCCCTACCTTTTTAGCCTATCTTTGGCGAAGGTATTGATTCGTACTCCTTAATAAAGTCCATCAACCTTCGCCTGAACTGGCACGTACAAGGATGGTCTTGTCCAATTTGCGCCGTTATCTCGCTTGAGCTGGCGCTATCCCGCTGTCAATTCCAGGGGCTTGTCAGCCGTATCCTCCTTGCCGGGACCTACGACATTGGATGCCATTTCGAGAAACTCCACTTTATGTCCAAGTTGATAGTTGACTAACCTGGGCAATAAAGCATCGTTAAGCCGGTTCTCGATCCGTTTTTCGGCGTCGTCCAACATGTCAAGTTTTGACGCCTTGTCCAACGCCAATTCCGCAAGTCCTCTGGTTGCTGACTCGATGTCCTTGTTCGTGACCCAGTTGATCAAGCCGGAAGAATGGGACTCCTGAATCTCCAGCGGTTCCAACGACAGGATCTCGGCGTGCGGCAACTGGAGGATGATATTGCTTGGTTTTAGAAATCTTCCACGATGGACTTCGATGTTGAAGCCTTTTTGCAGGTTGAAGCCGATCTTTGCCTTATAGATGCCGCGCAGGTTGATTTGTTTTTCGCTTCCCAGCCACGTTTGGATGTTCTGGTACTCGACGTCAAAATCCTGTTCGATCATTGCCAGTTCCAGGATTTCAGTTGTCCGTTTGTAGACGATCCGTTGATTGATCGTCACTTGCGGCGTCAGTCCCAAAGTGGTTTTCACCGTTTCCGCCAGTTCCTTTGCAATGGACAACGTCATTTTGGGGAAGTAGAAAAGGACCAGCCATCCTGCCCCCACAGCCAGGAGTATCAAGGAAAAGAAAATGACAAGAATGACAATTGCAGTGTCGCTCATGGTGACGTAAGCATACAAGAAAACCGTTGATTGGGCAAGCCCCGCTAAGACATCTGACCTTTTGTGTTGCGCGGCGGGATGTCATTGAAACTCTCTAGGAGTCTTTCGATCTCAGCCCAGGCGGTCTCCTATGTTTGGCTGACGAGAAGATGGCTGAATTGTATTCCTAGCGAGGGTAGGGGCGAGACTCGCCCAGCGGGAGCAAATCGCTCGACGATCCTGACAGGTCGCCCTTACGGTGGGTAACATGAGTTACCCAAGTATTACCAGCGCATTCAAGACGTGCAATACAAGCCAAAGAAGCGGGATGGCAACGATCTCCACTTTGTTGACCCGCGCCACCAATGCCTGGCGGTCGGGGTTTTCCGAGCGGATGATCCAGATCGTCAGGGCGAGCGAGATCAATATGATAATGTAGTTGATCATCATGAAAGTATCGGCGTAGGTCAGATATCCAATCGCGGGGACGCGCGAGGTGAAGTTCAAGTGATATAGCACCGAGGCAACCAGCGCGCTTGTGATGATCGTAACGCGGTTGCCGATATTCCTGGAGGTAATGAACATGGCAAACAAACTGCCCAATGCGATGAAAATTGCGGGGAGCAGCCCTTTGAGCCAGCCTGCCAGCGGCGGCTTGCTCAACTCGGTGGTAAATTCATAGCGCGTATAGTATAGATTCCAGGCTTGATAATATTGTTCCACGATTTTTGCCGAAGGGGCGCGCTCTAAATCCCAGCCCAGGATAAACACTTTCGGATCAATGGCGGTGGTTTTCTCGTTCACAACATAAGCGACCTGGCTCTTATCATAAATACTGCTTTCAATAATAATTTTCACCTGATGTCTATCAAAGGGGTATTGCCGCAGGTTCACATCCTGAAAGACGGTGGCAGAGGCGCGGTAGGTGGGGTTATGGGCTGAGTCTGCATCCTCCAGCAGGACGGCTGACTTTAACGTGCCGTTGACGACTTCAAACTTATCCTGCTTTTTATCACAAAGGTTCTCGCAGGTGAAGTCAATGTAAAAGTCCACATCGATTGCGCCTGTGCTGATATCCAGACTGCCCGCTCGCAGGAGATAAATTCCCACCTTGACCACTTCCGGCTTCGCTGCCGTCTGGCTCAAGCCTGCGCCCCTGACCGACAAAATAGGTCCGGCAACTACAATAAGTAACGCACCAAGCAACACAAAAATCATACGACGGGACATAACCGCCTCCTCGTTGAAATTATCAGGACTTATGCAGAAAAAATTATTTATCCGATATCTAAATCACTCATCACGAATTTGTAACCGATCTGCGGACGATTTCAAGATTTTGCGTACGCCCTAATTCCAATTTTCTCTTCTTCCGTTGCATGAAGAGTCGTAAATGCGTCCAGGAATTGCCGCGCCGGACCATACCCGGCGTATTGTGCGTTTCACGCTGCAGCAGACGCGTGATCATTCGAGTCAGGCGGACTTGCTTCTTTTATCCAGCAGGAAACTTGTCCCAGTCAGGACGAGACCGAAAGCCACGATGGCAAGTAACACCAAAAAGAATGGGTCGTGACTCATCATGTAGAAGAAAACGAAACAAGCGCAGAAGAACAATCTGATTGCGAGTGTGGTTGTGTAGAGCATGTCGAGATGGAAACGGATGATCTGGACTACCAGTACGCCAATGCCGATCAACAACATCCCTGCCAGACGTGGAAACACCTCGCCATAATCGCCATTCGATAGGAGCAGCCTGGTGGAAAAGGTTGGCGCGATGAGAAGCAATAACCCTGCTGGAATCAAATAGCCCGCCAGATAGAAGAGGCTGAATCTCGTTTTTGTCATTTCGACTCCTTTGGATGTCATTCCCGTGCTTGTTGTAGTTGTCGTCTTCCTCGAGCGAAATAATTATATGCCCTTTTATCCAAAAGTACTATCCGGCATTAATTAAATCTAAATTTCTCCGCGCGTAACCCAGGACTGACAGATAATTTTCAGAACTGTAATTGAAAAACATACAAACAGTATGGGGGAATCGATGAACGTCACCTAAAATCTTACATGGTACTAAACAGACTGTCCACATAACTTGAAATTGAATCGCCTGATTCTGGAGATACTGTATGCCATACAGCCTTACCCAATCCCGAATAATTTCCGCGCTCATCCTTATTTCAGCGCTTCTCGTTTTCCCTGTGCAGGCACAGGCGTTGGGTGGAACTGATATCCCGCCACTCGATGAATTTATCGAAGAGGTGATGAACGGTGAAGCGGATACTTTACGCGGCGTATACGTAGCGGGCGTGCTCGCAGACTCGGTTACCTCCCAGCCCGCTGAAAGGCCGGCATACGTATCATCCAAGCAGGATACGCTAACCCAATTTGGGCTCGCATCACAGTTTGATTCCACCGGACTCCTGGCGCATAATTTCCTTGCAGGCAAAAGTTTTTCCCTTTTGGACCGTGGGCAGTTAATTTATCTGATCTATGGAGATGGAAGGACCGAATCCTTCATCATCACCCAGTTCATGCGCTTTCGGGCATTGACCCCGAACAGCGTTACAAGCAATTTTATTGATCTCGATGATGGCGAATTCTTCACTGCGTCGAAGCTTTTCCTGGAGGTTTATAACAGACCGGGAAACGTTGTTCTGCAGACCTGCATCAATGCATTCGGAAACAACTCATGGGGTCGGTTGTTTATCATCGCTGAACCCTACGATCCCACCCTCTCCATTCAAACTTCAATAGGAGAGCGGGATGATCCCGCTCTCTCCATTGGAAAAATAAATGACGAGAGCGGGGTGCTGAGGGTAATTTCAATTTGATGTTTGACCTCTTGCATAAGTGACCCGTTGCTTAGCCACAGACTGCGCAAGCGCACAGAGACCTTTGAGAAAAACTTATTTTCTCGGTGATCTCTGTGGCGAAAAAGACTTTCGCAAGAGGTCTATTCTGCTTTCGATGGCATTAAGGCTTGCGGGGTCATTTTCACAGCGACGCGGACAGAGATGTTTGTTTGTGGGTTGAATATATCCGAAATGGCATACCGTCTCCCTCAAATCCATCCATTTCTCTTTCAAGCCTCATCCCAATCTTCTCTGCCACTCTTTGGGATGCGATGTTTGCCGGATCAATAAAGCAAACCAGGCGTGATAAGCCCAACTGCTCGAATCCATATCGAAGGATGGCTTCCGCGGCTTCCGACCCCAATCCCTGCCCCCAATATTCTTTGGCGATCAGGTAGGCAATCTCCACTTCGTCTTGCCCTTCAATTGTCCACGGGAGCAGACCGCATCGCCCGATAAATTGATTTGTTTCCTTGTGGAGAGTCGCCCAGAGTCCCAACTCAGGATGTTTTGGATGTCCATTGAGAAACCACTCCAGTTCTTCCTTTGTTGCTTCATAGGTCAATGTGCCGTCCGGGAAATATTTTCGGATTTCAGGGTCGCTATAAAGCGCAAATAAATTATCAAGGTCATCAGGGACGAGTCGCCTCAGGACGAGTCTGCTCGTTTCAAGGATTTTCATGGGTCCGCCCTAATGAGGTTTGGTCAATCGAACGTCCCAGCAGGAATTGGACATGATCTCGCTGAAGATGGTAGATGGCGCCGCCAAACAACGCGCCGCAGACAGCGATCATCGCACGCAGGAGGCTGGCGCCCGCTCCCGCTTGAAATCCGACGAAAACTTCCAGTGTGAGTGCGCTGACAGCAGTCACCAACAGAAGACGCGGGAGATCACGTCTCCACGAAAGTTCGGCGCGTCCGCGCCATTCGGCGGTGAGGTATCCCAATACAGTGAACGCGGCAAGATGTTCAAGCAAACGAAAATTGATCGTCACCGCATCCATCACGAGTTGATCCGTCAAGCCGAGAATGCCATGCCATGGAACAATGGGCCGCAGGGGATTCCAAAGCGCCTCCAATACCAGGTAAAGAATAAAACACGGAAGCAGTCGGATGAGGGTAGCCTGCTCAAAACGATGGTCGGCAGACGGCTTAGGAATTGCCGCCAGCGCGGCGGTGAGGATGGAGATTCCGCCCAGGGTAACGAATCCAACCACAGGCTGAGAGAGGAGACTCGGTCCAATTCCCACAAAGAACCAGCCCGCGGCGGCAAGCCCGACGCGCCATAGGGAATCAAAACTGACCGCTCCCCACCATTGTTGGTAGGTATTACTTGTCAGCCTTTAGGACATCGTGGAAGGAATAGAATCTTAATAACCGAATAACCTT
>CAZIYY010000245.1:0-5068 GCA_964543585.1 uncultured Anaerolinea sp.
CAGACTATCCAGCTAACGTGATGGACTTCCTTAGCCCACACAATTTGTCACTCCCGTCTGCAGGGTAACTAAAAGAGCCTCCCAGTGTTCCCAAGTCGGTCATCACACCGTTTTGCCACAGGAAAGCATGATTTTCGCCTGATGAAGTTTGACCGAGGCCCAGGATTTGCCCTTGATTGTTGATTTTATAAGCGTAGCTCTGTACTCCCCCCAGAGTTCCAAGGTCGGTCATCGCGCCATTTTGCCAGAGAAACGCATGGAACGCTCCCGAGGCTGTCTCGCCCAAACCAACAATCTGCCCTTGATTGTTGATGTCGTTGGCGTAGGTGTCTGCTCCTCCCAGAGTTCCAAGGTCGGTCATCACGCCGTTTTGCCAGACAAACGCATGGTACTCTCCCGAGACTGTCGGGCTTTGCCCAAGGATCTGCTCGCTATCATTGATATCGACGGGCTCGCTGTAGAACCCTCCCAACGTTCCCAAATCGGTCATCACACCGTTTTGCCAGAGAAAGGCATGGGATCCGCCTGACGGGGTCTCACTGGAACCGGCGACTTGACCAAGTGCGTTTACTGTCATGGCAAAACTGTAGGAGCCTCCCAGCGTTCCCAAATCGTTCATAACTCCATTTTGCCAGAGAAAGGCATGGTACTCTCCGGAACCTATAGTGCTAAGCCCGAGGACGTGCCCGTTTTCACTAAGTTCAGTGGGGACGCTGTAGAGTCCTCCCAAGGTTCCCAAATCGGTCATGACACCGTCCTGCCAAAAGAAAGGATGCTTCACGTCGGGGGTAATGTCGCTTGCCGGGGCATGGAGGATTCCTGCCACCTGCCCTTGATCATTAATAAACTTGCCTTCGCTGTCGGGAAACCCCAGCGTTCCCAAATCGGTCATCACACCGTTCTGCCAGAAGAAGGCATGTTCTGGATGATCGGATACCAAGGTGCTTCCTCCGGTCACCTGCCCGAGTTCGTTGATGTCGGACGGAAAGCTGAAATTGCCTCCAAGTGTTCCCAAATCCACAACGGACGGTATTACCTTTGTTGGCTTGTTAACTATCTTGACAGAATCGGATCCTTTGATCAACCGATCATCGAGCGTTTTTCCGCTGAGTTTGGCAATCGTGTTCCCAATGACCAGACCCGTATCCATCACCTGAAAATGGAGGATCAGATCGACATCGCGGTCCCGGTCCACATCACTCAGCGCGGAAAGAACTGGAGCGGCTTCCGTCCCGGTAACCCCAAAGCGAACGGTATTTGCGTCTACGGTGAAGGCATCGAATGAATCCGTGGTGAGGATTGCCACCGGGATTACACCCTCACTCTTGAGGTTGACGCTGTTGGGGAAACTGCGGGGTTTGATGTCAATCGAAACAAGAAGGGTGGAAGATGCCGACGCGAATGTAGACCAGCTGATGGTTAGAGCGATGGCAATCAACACACTTACAAACCGATGGATATTCTTCGCGGACATGATATTCTCCTTTGTCTACTAGGTGCGATCTCAAACGAAATCGCACAATCGGCTAACAGTTTGCTGGCGGATACAAATTATGTCTTCAGACCTCCTTTCTATACAATCTCTTCCTGCCTGATTTCGTTTTTCTAGATGCTTCATATTCAGGATTTTCTTGTCAGCGGCGGTGCTTGTTCCCGCCGCTGACATCCAACTGATGCTCGGACTTACTTTTCGGAGGAGTATCTCCGTGCATCTTTTACTTGCCGAACCATTCACTCACTCGCCCTCGTTTCGTCGCGCCCGCTGATCACTGACATATGATCATATCAAAGTTGTAGAGCGTAGATATATTTGCAGGGTATACCGTATTATCACCGATCGTGATGGTATCAAGATAGCTGGGTACGGGATTGTTATCCACATAGTAATAGAAGGACCCAGTAAACCCTTTCCATCGGCAGTAAGTATCGGCGGCCGGTTTGCCGCAGTCATCATCTCCCTGGAGACATATGTCGAGGCGATGCCCTTGCCATTTCGGGTTTGCGTAAACCCTATTACTAGATATGTGCCCATAACACGTGATGTATTTGAAGCCATCGCACTCGGTTTGATTGCAGACCTCATTGCTTTTGAATAACATTCCTTGCGTCGGTTGCGAAGCGCCAATGTTCAGATCCGGTATATAATTGCGGGCGCCTGTCCACCCCCGGAAGTGGCAGAAGTTTTCGGCTGCCACCCGGCCACAGCTGGAATTCCAATTGAGACACAAGTCAAGACGATAGCCGCTGTAGTTCCCCCATCTTGGATAATTGTACCTATAGTCCCGGTGATCGTCCGCATGATTGTTCTCATCGGTTGCCTGATCATAAGCTTTTAGTGTTACGCATACGCGATCTACCTGGTGATTGGGGTCTACCCTATCATTGGGGCCCGCCAGTCTCCACATATAACCCGGAAGGCAGTCATCCGAGTTGGTGAATCCATAGACTACCGCGTTTGGGTCGATGTGCTCACTCGCATAACGATTCTCATCTTGTACTTGCGCGTATCTCTGTGGGGTGACGCAGATCAGATCGCCATCAAAGGCGTCACGCCAGACGTAGCCCGGACTGCACACCACTGTGGGGTAAGGTTGCTGTGCGTGGGCCACAATCACGAGAACAGCCGCTGCAAAACCTGCCATGATCGAGCTCCATAGGATCGATTTGATTTTTACGGAGAGTTTTTCCGACAAACGTAACATTTTGGTCTCCTTTGGTTTGAACATATGGAAATTACGCGCGTTTGTTGTGTTTCCACTCTAGCAAATTGGAAACTCAATTTCAAGGCTTTTTGGCGTTCTTATCGCTTTTTATATAACTTGCACCGAAATACACAACCGATACAAAAAGCGATATAACTGGGAAAGTCTCTTGAGTTCATCCCTGCCATACGCTATACTTTTTATGTCGAAGATCAAAGGAGACCCTATGAATCAGGCATCATCATTTGGCGGATTTGTCAGGCAGCGCCGTAGAGAACTGGACCTGACGCAGGATGAATTGGCGCGGCGTGTGGGATGCGCAGCAATCACGCTGCGCAAGATCGAAGCGGATGACTTACGCGCCTCTGTGCAAATCGCGGAGCGCCTGGCGATGGCGCTGGCAATTCCATTGGAGGAGCGCGGGGAGTTTGTACGTTGGGCGCGTTCTGTGCGACCCGAATCTTCGGAACTGCCTCCAGTTACACCTCCTCCTTCGATGGAGGAAATTGGCCGCGAAGACCTGACCGGGCGCGCCATCCGCGGGTATGCGCTTGCTGAACGCATCGGCATGGGGGGAATGGGATCGGTCTATCGCGCCGTGCAACCCAATGTGGAACGCGAAGTGGCGGTCAAAATTATTTTGCCGGCGTTTGCCAATCATCCCGATTTCATCCGCCGCTTCGAAGCCGAAGCGCAACTTGTGGCTCGACTGGAACACCCGCATATTGTTCCTCTGTACGATTACTGGCGCGAGCCGGGAGTCGCCTATTTGGTCATGCGTTTATTGCGCGGGGGAAATATTCAAAACGTATTGAAACAGGGACCCATGCCGATTGATACAACGGCACATATGCTTGAACAAATCTGTTCAGCACTGAATGCTGCCCACCGTATCGGCGTTATTCATCGAGATCTGAAGCCAGCCAATGTTTTGCTGGATGAAGACAACAATGCCTACCTGGCTGATTTCGGTATCGCAAAGAATCTTGGCGACCCCGATTTTGAAAACCAGACTCAGGCAGATGCGATCATTGGTTCTCCGCAATATATGTCGCCGGAGCAAATCCGTTCGCTTTCGATCCGCCCGCAAACGGACGTGTATTGCCTGGGCGTGATGCTCTACGAAATGTTGACAGGGCGCTGCCGTTCGCGGGACCTACTCCCTTTGACATGATCCAGCAGCATATCAATACGCCTATGCCGCCGCTCTCCGCGCACAAGTCTGGTTTGCCCGCCGCGTTGGATGCAGTCATTACGCGGGCGACCGCCAAGGATCCTGAAGAACGATACGCCGATGTCCTTTCCCTCTTCAATGACTTTCGCCAGGCCATTGGGAGTGTGGTCAATGTTCAAACCACAGTAATTGCTTACGAGGAAGAAGATACCGATCTTGAAATCGCCAACCCATTCAAAGGATTGCGCGCCTTCAACGAAGCAGACGCAGAAAACTTCTTCGGGCGCGAGACCCTCGTCCAGCAATTGCTGGCGCGCCTGGGCGAAGGCGGAGACCTGAGCCGCTTTCTGGCGGTGATCGGTCCCAGTGGCAGCGGCAAGTCCTCGGTTGTCCGAGCCGGATTAATTCCTGCTTTGCGGCGCGGCGGGCTGCCCGGATCTGAAAACTGGTTCATCGTCGACATGCTGCCGGGCAAACATCCATTTGAAGAGCTAGAAGCCTCGTTGCTGCGTGTGGCTGTAAATCCGCCGCCCAGTTTATTGGAGCAATTGAAGGATGGAAGCCGCGGCTTGCTGCGCGCCGTGCATCGTATCCTGCCTGCTGATGAGACAGTTGAATTGGTATTGGTTATTGATCAATTTGAGGAAGTGTTCACGCTCGTTGAAGATGAAGCCGAGCGCGCATTGCTATTGGAGAGTATTGCAACCGCTGTGATGGATGAACGCAGCCGCCTGCGCGTGATCGTTACCCTGAGGGCAGATTTTACAGACAAGCCCCTGCGTTATGTGGATTTTGGCGAGATAATGAATCGCCGCTTTGAATTTATCCTGCCACTCACAGCAGATGAGGTCGAACGCGCCATTGCTGGTCCCGCGCAGCGCGCGGGGCTCCGACTGGAGAAGGGGCTCGTCTCGACGATCATTCGCGAGGTTGGAAACCAGCCCGGCACATTACCACTGCTGCAACATGCGCTTTCAGAATTATTTGAAAAACGTGAAGGTCGTATGTTGACCAAAAAAGCCTATCATGAGATCGGCGGGGTTTTGGGCGCATTGATGCGCAGCGCAGAGGTGATCTATGCTCTTCTCGATAAGCCAGGTCAGTCCGCAACGCGTCAGTTATTCCTGCGCCTGGTGACATTACAGTGCCTCTCATAAATAAGTAAAGTTTATCAGATAGGCAATCCTGCTTG
>CAZIYY010000246.1:0-5050 GCA_964543585.1 uncultured Anaerolinea sp.
AAAACTTGATAGCCAAGTGCCTCTTTAGTGTCCAGTTTTATGGGTGCAGTACACTTATCCAGCTACAAAGTAGATTTTTATACATGACTCGTCAAATGGTTTTGATCATTGATTGCCATCCACTTCAGAATAAACTTGTGAAAGAAGAAAATTTTATGACAACCCCTCACCCACACACACACTCCCCCACCCTCCTCAAACCCGTCAAGCCTGTTGGCATCGTTGGCTACGGCGCATACGTGCCGCGTTATCGTCTGCCCGCCAAGGAAGTCGCGCGCGTATGGACAGGCGGCAAAGGCGGACTCCCCATCAAGGAGAAAGCCGTCCCCGGACTGGATGAAGATGTCATTACCATGTCCATTGAAGCGGCACGCAACGCCATGAAACGCGCGCAAATTGACCCGACAGAATTGCGCGCGGTCTGGGTCGGGTCTGAGTCCCATCCTTATGCGGTGAAACCAACTTCCACCCTGGTCGCTGAAGCGATTGGCGCCGTCCCCAACACGCAAGCCGCCGATTGGGAGTTCGCCTGTAAAGCGGGCACCGAAGCGATGGTCGCCGCGATGGGCCTGGTCGGCTCGGGCATGGGTCACTATGCCATGGCAATCGGCATGGACACCGCGCAAGGCAAACCTGGCGACGCCCTCGAATACACTGCGGGCGCGGGCGGCGGCGCATACATTCTCGGTCCCGCGCAAGAGTCGCTGGCGATCATCAACGCCTCGTATTCCTACGTCACCGACACGCCCGATTTCTGGCGGCGCGAAAATCAAAAGTATCCCGAGCACGGCATGCGCTTCACGGGCGAGCCTGCCTACTTTAAACACATCACCGAAGCCGCCACGCATCTCATGGAAGCTTCAGGCACAACCGCAAAGGATTACAAGTGGGCGGTCTTCCACCAACCCAACACGAAGTTTCCACAACGCGTCGCGTCGCAACTCGGATTCTCAATGGAACAGATCGAACCTGGACTCTTAGTCTCTGTGATCGGGAATACCTACGCGGGCGCGGCCATGATCGGACTCACTGCGACTCTCGACATCGCCCAGCCTGGAGATCGGATCCTCGTCGTCTCTTTCGGATCCGGGGCTGGCTCCGACGCCTTCGATATCACCGTCACTGACAAGGCTCCCGCCCGCGCGGGATTGGCTGTAAAAACCCAGGAATACATCGCCCGCAGAAGTGAAATTGATTATGCAACCTATGTACGTTATCGTGGCAAGCTGGCGATGAAATAAAACATTTCATTCAGTCACTGCTGGTTGAGTAGCCTTGAGCGTTCGTTGCGAAGGGCGTATCGAAACCAGCAATTAAAGCAAAACGAGAAATTAAAAGTAAACTTGAAACTGGTGGTTTCGATACGAGCGGGAAAAGCGCCCGCTCTACTCAACCACCAAGGATAAAACAACATAGCATTCTTCGACCTCCCTCTCAACGAACTCAAGACCTACCTTCCTCCACGCGAAGAACCTGCGGACTTTGACTCATTCTGGAAATCCACATTGGATGAAGCGCGCACACATCCGCTTAACGCAATCTTCGAAAAAGTGGATTACGGACTCGTCGCGCAGGAAACCTTCGATGTCACATTCAACGGCTTTGGCGGACAACCCGTCAAGGGCTGGCTGATTCTTCCAAGTCAACGCAAAGAAAAACTCCCATGCGTTGTTGAATTCATCGGCTACGGCGGCGGACGCAACTTCCCAATTGACTGGCTCTTGTGGGCAAGCGCAGGCTATGCTCACTTCGTCATGGACACGCGCGGACAAGGCAGTGCCTGGTCAGCAGGTGACACGCCCGATCTATATGCCGAGGGCGGCAACGCGCATTATCCTGGAAGCATGACCAAGGGGATTCTCGACCCCAAACATTATTACTATCGCCGCGTCTTCACTGATGCAGTCCGCGCCATTGACGCCGCGCGCAGTCACCCCGAAGTAGACTCATCTCAGATCGCTGTCACTGGCGGCTCACAAGGCGGAGGCATCACCATCGCCGCGGCAGGTCTCGTCCCTGTTGTAATCGCCGCCATGCCGGACGTGCCGTTCCTCTGTCATTACCGCCGCGCAACAGAACTCGTGGATACCTATCCATATAAAGAGATCGCAGAATTTTGTCACATCCATCGCGACAAAGTAGATACTGTTTTCAATACGCTTTCGTATTTCGATGGCGTCAACTTCTCTGCGCGTGCCAAAGCGAAGACCCTGTTCTCCGTTGGTCTCATGGATCAAGTCTGTCCACCGTCAACAGTCTATGCTGCTTACAATCACTGGGCTGGCGAAAAAGACATCAAGGTTTATCGTTACAACGGTCACGAAGGCGGTCAAAGTTATCAGACGATTGAGAAGTTGAAGTTTTTGAGGGAAGTATTCAGATAGACAGGTATATAAGCAGATAGGTTTGCATAAACATGTTTCCTTGTATACCTGTTTGCATGTCTACGTATTTGAGTGTCTACCTGTTTACCCGTCCCCCCAACACCTGCCCACAAACCTCACCAATTGCTCCATCCCCTGCGCGACAGGTGCGGTGTTGATATATTCATTTGTCGTGTGCGCGCTGCCGCCTGTTGTCACACCCAACACGATGGCGGGATAGCCTTTGCTCAACGGGATGTTTGCATCTGTGGAACCCGATGTCAAATGTGATTCCAATCCCTGCTCATGCAGACATGCCTGCGCGAGTTTTATGAGCGGATGATTCGCATCCATCCCGCCCGCCAGACGATGACCGATCACCTCCGCTTCAAAACTGACGTTTGGCTTGTTCGCGTTATGAATTAACTTTTCCGCCGTTGAAACCAACTCCGCCAAAGACTCCTGCCCTTCCGAACGCAAATCCAGGTCAAACGAAGCCTCCGACGCGATGACGTTCACCGACGTGCCTCCCGATATTTTTCCCACGTTCATCGTCGTGCGCGGCTGGCTTGGCAACTCGAGCGACGCCAATTCCACAACCAGTTTCGATAATTCATGCACTGCCGAGGGCTTGCCATAATCTGACCATGAATGTCCACCCGAAGTGCGCGCCGTGACGCGATAGCGTTTGACTCCGACTGCTTCATGATAGATATGTCCCAACGCCAATCCTTCAAGGACAAGGTACGTGAGTATATTGTCACGAAAACGATCAACAACTGCTTTCATCCCGCGCAGGTCGCCAAGTCCCTCCTCACAGACGTTTGCGACAAACCACACATCGCCAGCCGGTTCGATCTTTCGTTCTCGTAACATCCATATCAAACCGAACAACGCCGCAACGCCGAGAGAGTTATCCCCGATGCCGGGCGTGTAAATTTTTTGACCTGCGCGCCTCACGTCCAAATTCGTTTCAATGGGAAACACAGTATCCATATGCGCGGAAACGATCAACGGTTTGACATTCGATCCTTCGATACTCCCTTCGGTCGCAGGACGACGCTTTCGACTTTCGACGCTTAATCGCCCAGACACATTTCCCACCTCATCCATGGCAACATCCTTCAACCCCTCGCTCAGAAACAACCCGCGCACGAACTCTGCCCTCTTTCCCTCCTCAAACGTCGGCGCGGGGATTTGCTGGATTTGAATGGCAAGCTCGATCATACGATTTATCAATTCACTCATCCTCACCAACCTCAATTTCCAATTACTAGTCAACTCATTACACGAAGCGTCCAAGTTCTAATTCTCTAATTACGCAACACTCCCCTCTTTCATCCTTTCCTAAACCTCCCTCACCATCCCCCTCAACGCATTCAGCCGCGCCTCCGCCAGCCCGGGCATGACATCCAGTGGATAGAACGCGCCGCTCCCTTCCAACTTCAACGAAGCGGAGACGTTTCCATACAACACACCCTCAATTGGATCATAATTTTTGCAATAACCTGCCAGAAAGCCCCCGCAAAAAGCGTCGCCCGCCCCGGTTGGATCCGCAACCCGCGCGGGATAAGCGGGAATTTCAACTTTGCGTTTGTTGCTTGCAAAATAAATCAACTGCCCGCGCGCTCCGCACTTGATCACCACGTATTCACAACCATACATCGAAACCGCCTCCGCCATTTCCCATAGGTCATGAGTCGCGCCCCAAAACAGGTTTATCAATTCCTCCTGCGATGGCAGAAAAACCGTCACGCCGTTGAGCAAAGCCGGGAGTTCGCGCCGCGCGCTTGGGGCCATGCTGACAGGCGCGGGGTCCAGAATGAACGTGTGCGCTTCCCCGCGTTTGAGTCCCGCGATCAATTGCGTCTGCGTGACCAGTTCCATTGGGCAGAGCAACGCGGCGCGCGCACTCAAGTAATCTTTCGGAATATCCGTCACAACCAAAGCCCGCGCTTGATCGAATTTCTTCTCATCGGGCGGCTGATATCCAAGCAATGATTTGGGGAACGTCATCTCACGGCGCGCGAACTGTGTAATGGGATTAATGCGACTTGCCTCGAACGATTCGTTGTACGCGAGGAAGTCCCGCACATCCATATCTTGAAGAAGGATGCGGATGCCGCGCGTATCCAGCCCGCGCGACTTGCAGGCGTTCAACCATTCGCGCGGATAATCGTTCCCCACGCGCCCCACCAAGCCGACGCCTGATTCCCATACCCTCAGTCCCGCCGCCGCATAAAGCAGACTGCCGCCTGGGACATCAAGCCGCGGCGGACCCATGGGAGGCAAAAGATATTCACGCGTCAACTGACCGAAGACCAGGAAGTTGGGATTCATCTTTCAGGCAATTATACGAGAGATAATAAAAAAACGCCGCGCCTTCTGTGCTCGAGCTGCCATCCCCTGCAACGTCCCACGGGAATGCTTCGCGAAGGACGCCTCGAGCCTCAATGATAATCAACGAGAGAATCCTTTAGTGCCTGCGCGATAAAATAAAAGCATCCGCTGTAACGGCGGATGCTACTCAACAAACGGACTCGCTGAAGATGCCTGCGGGTGAACATGATTGAGCGGCAACAGGAAAGTGAAGGCGCTTCCTTTGCCTGCCTCGCTTTCCACCCGGATCTGGCCGCCGTGCTCCTTGACGATGCCGTAAGAGGTCGCCAGTCCGAGGCCCGAGCCGT
>CAZIYY010000247.1:0-4877 GCA_964543585.1 uncultured Anaerolinea sp.
ACCTGCATACGGTGTTGGATTTGCCTGGCGGGACGTTCACGGGCGCGGGCGTGAAGACGGTGGTGCTGTTCTTTGAGAAAGGCGCGCCGACCAGGAAGGTCTGGTTCTATCAGTTGAATTTGGAGCGCAATCTCGGCAAGACCAATCCGTTGAATGAAAATGATCTGGCGGATTTTGTGAAACTGCAAAAGTCCAAAGCGGATTCGGAGAACTCGTGGACGGTGGATATTGCGGATGTAGCCCTTCGACAAGCTCAGGATGGCAACCCCGCGTCATTCGACCTTTCGGTTAAGAATCCCCACAAGCAAGAGGATTCTACGCTGAGAGCGCCTCATGACATTTTGAATGAAATGAAATCTCTTGACAAAGAGTCAGCCAATATAATTGAAAAATTGAAGTCCGTAATTGGTAAGTAGTAATTGGAGAGACGCTATGAACATGTACTATCGATTCACAAGCGACGAAGAGCCAACCGAAGAACAATTGGCGCAGTTGATGCATGAGGTTGCAGTGGAAGCTAAGCAACAGGCAATGGAATCTGATAAAAAACTTTTGGATGATCTCAAACAAGCTATCGCAGATGCCTTTGCTTTGCAAAAACAATTGGAACAAAACAAAGGAAAAATTCTATGAAAACCAATTTGGCAGTTTTTGAAGATTATCAAATCCGCCGCGTGTATGACGAAGCAACCGAAACGTGGTTTTTCTCGGTGGTGGATATTATGCAAGCGTTAATTCAACAGTCTGATTTTCAAGTAGCCAGAAATTACTGGAAAGTGCTCAAAAACCGTCTGGTAAAAGAAGGAAGTCAAGCGGTTACAAATTGTAACCAGTTGAAAATGCTCGCTGAGGACGGCAAGATGAGGCTGACCGATGTTGCCAATACCGAAACCTTATTGCGCCTGATTCAATCTGTGCCAAGCCCCAAAGCCGAACCGATTAAGTTATGGCTTGCCAAAGTGGGCTACGAGCGGATGCAGGAACTAAACGACCCCGCGCAGGCATTGGATCGCGCTCGTGAAATCTGGCAAAAGCAGGGACGCAGTGAAAAATGGATTCAACAGCGCATGATGGGACAGGAAACGCGCAACAAGTTAACCGATTATTGGAAAGACCACGAGATTACGAAAAACGAAGAATTTGCGATTCTGACCAATATCATTCATCAGGAATGGGCGGATGTGACCGTAAAGGAACATAAAAATATCAAAGGGTTGAAAACTCAAAACCTGCGCGACCACATGAGCGAAGCGGAATTGATCTTTACCGCGTTGGCAGAACTCTCGACTCGCGAAATTGCCGCCAGTGATAACGCAACAGGAATGCCAGAAAACGAAGTTGCAGGCAGAAAAGGCGGACGCATTGCCAAAAGAGCGCGCCTTGAATTGGAACAGAAAACAGGTAAAAGAGTTGTTTCAAACGAAAACTATTTGCCGTCTAAAAAGCAAAAACAGATTAAGAGTGGGATGGAGTAATGAAGAGCGTTGGCAAGTTAGAAGGTTGGAAGGTTGAAAAGTTGGGCGATGTTATTCAAAAGACAGAAACGATAAACCCGCTTCAAACTCCAAACAAAGAATTTATTTATATTGACGTTTCAAGCGTCAACAATAAAACTTTATCTATTGAAGAAACATCTTTGATAAAAGGAAAAGACGCACCAAGCCGAGCAAGAAAACTTATCAAGGCTGGTGATGTAATCTTTGCCACAGTTCGACCAACACTAAAAAGAATTGCCATTATTCCAGAAGAATATGACCAGCAAGTTTGTAGTACGGGGTATTTTGTTTTAAGAGCGAAAGAATTTATAAACAACAAATATCTTTTCTATTATTTACAGACAGATAGTTTCAATGAAAGAATGGAGAAACTTCAAAAAGGTGCGAGTTATCCTGCTGTAACTGATACTGAAGTAAAAGAACAAATTATTTCATATCCACCTCTCCCCGAACAACAGCGGATCGTGTCCGTGCTGGACGAAGCCTTTGCGTCCATTGCGCAAGCCAAGTCCAATGCCGAGCGGAATCTGGTCAATGCGCGGGAGTTGTTTGATACAGCTTCAAACGAAATCATTTCCAATTCAAGTAACGATTGGAAGGAAATGAAATTGGGCGATGTATGTAGTTTTATTAGGGGACCGTTTGGCGGAAGTCTCAAGAAAAATGTATTTAAGAGTGCTGGATATGCTGTTTACGAACAGAGACATGCTATTCACAAAGACTATAGTGAAATACGCTATTTTATCGACGAAGAAAAATTCAAGGAAATGGCACGGTTTGAGTTGCACCCTGGCGAACTAATTATGAGTTGCTCTGGCGTTACCTTAGGTAGAGTTTCAATTGCTCCTGAAAACATGAAGCCAGGAATTATCAATCAAGCATTGCTAAAACTCTCGCCAATAGATAAAAAAATATCTGTTGAGTTTTTGAAATTATGGATGGAAAGTGAAAGTTTTCAAGTCAGTATAAGAAAATATTCTCAGGGTGCTGCAATTCCAAATGTTGCCTCCGTCAAAATCTTGAAGGATATTCCAATCCATCTTCCGTCACTCGCCGAACAACGCGCCATCGTCGAGCGGCTGGAGGCGCTGTCCGCTGAAACGGGGAGGCTGGAGGAGATCTATGAGCAGAAGGTGGAGGGGTTGGATGAACTTAAGAAATCTGTTTTAGCAAAGGCGTTTGATGGCGAGCTTTAGTGCGCCCCTCTGCCTTCGGCATCTCCCCAAATACGACATGGAAATTTGGAATGATTATTCAAACTCTGGCTGTCGGATTTGGGGGAGAGAATGTGCTGAATTTATGAAAACAAAAAATATTCAACCCATCATGATGTTCTTCCTCCCCAAATTCGACGGTTCATATACTGAATCCGCATACAGGATTCCCATCGTCGCATTTGGGGAGGGTAAGGGAGGGGCTAATGCCACGCCCAAAAAGAAGCAACCCTAAAACAAAACACAAAGCCATTCAACTCCGCAAAGCACTCACACCCGCCGAGCGAAAACTCTGGTCACGCCTGCGCAACAATCAACTCAACGGCGTGAGTTTCAGAAGACAACATGCCGTCGGAAAATACATCCCTGATTTTTGCTCGCCCAAAGAAAAACTTATCGTCGAACTCGATGGCGGTCAACATGCGGAAGATGAAGCTGTGCGATACGACAACGAACGTACAAAATACTTCGAATCACTGGGTTACAGAGTCATTCGTTTCTGGAACAATCAAATTATGAAAGATATGAATGGCGTTATACTTGCCATCACGTATGCTTTAGAGGAAAATCAAAAAGGGAAATCCTCATGAACGAAGCCGAAACCAGAGCCGAACTCATCGACCCCCAACTGCTCAAAGCAGGCTGGGGCGTTGTCGAGGGTTCCAAGGTTCTGCGTGAACGGCACATCACCAAAGGCAAAATCCAGGCTGGCGGGCGCGGCAAACCGCTTATCACCGATTACATTCTCGTGTATAAAAACCGTCAGCTTGCTGTCGTCGAAGCCAAGAGCAACGAACTCCCCGTTGGCGAAGGTGTGGGTCAAGCCAAGAACTACGCCGAAAAACTAAAACTCAACTTCACCTATTCCGCGAACGGCAGGGAAATCTATCAAATCAACATGAGCACGGGGACGGAAGGGCTTGTCACGCAGTTCCCCACGCCCGATGAACTCTGGGATAAAACCTTCTCAGCGCCGACTGAATGGGAGGAAAAATTCAACCCCGTCCCCTTTGAAGATATCAGTGGCACAAAACCCCCGTATTACTTTCAAGAGATCGCCGTCAACAACGCCCTCCAAGCCATCGCCGAAAACAAAAATCGAATACTCCTGACGCTGGCAACCGGCACAGGTAAAACGACGATTGCCTTCCACATCGTCTGGAAACTCTACCAAACGCGCTGGAACTTAAAACGTGACGCTTCCCGTCGACCCCGCGTCCTGTTTCTGGCAGACCGAAATATTCTCGCCGACCAAGCCTTTGGCGAATTCACCCGCTACTCCGCTTTCCCCGATGATGCTCTTGTAAGAATCAGACCTGACGAAATCCGCAAAAAAGGACGCGTTCCAACGAACGGAAGTATCTTCTTCACCATCTTCCAAACCTTCATGAGTGGACCGAATGACACTCCATATTTTGGTGAATACCCGAAGGATTACTTTGACTTCATCATCATTGACGAATGTCATCGCGGCGGCGCAAACGACGAAGCCAACTGGCGCGCCATCATGGAATATTTCTCGCCTGCCGTGCAACTCGGTCTCACCGCCACACCCAAACGCAAAGACAACGTGGATACCTATAAATACTTCGGCGAGCCTGTTTATATCTACTCGCTGAAAGAAGGCATCAACGACGGCTTCCTTACCCCGTTCAAAGTCCGCCGTATGAAAACTTCACTCGATGAATACGTGTACACATCAGACGACACGATTGTCGAAGGTGAAATCGAAGAAGGCAAAGTTTACAAGGAAGCTGACTTCAACCGCATCATCGAGATCAAAGCCCGTGAAGCCAAGCGCGTCCAACTCTTCATGGACGAGATCAATCAGAACGAAAAAGCGATTGTCTTTTGCGCTACGCAGGATCATGCCGCCGCCGTTCGTGATCTCATTAACCAATACAAGAAGAATCCCGACCCGATGTATTGCGTCCGCGTTACTGCCAATGACGCCGCATTGGGAGAAGAATATTTGCGTCAATTTCAGGATAACGAAAGAACCATTCCCACCATTCTGACAACTTCACAAAAACTATCTACTGGCGTGGACGCGCGCAACATTCGCAATATCATTCTCATGCGTCCCATCAACTCGATGATCGAGTTCAAACAGATCATCGGGCGCGGCACACGTCTCTTCGACGGCAAGGAATATTTCACCATCTAC
>CAZIYY010000248.1:0-4834 GCA_964543585.1 uncultured Anaerolinea sp.
TTTGCCATGAGTTTTCTACTTTTCACTGGTATCATTTTACGGGAGGGTTACCGTGGTATAGGGGTAAATGTACTTGTTGGTACAGGTGTATCAGTAAACGTTGGTTTCGGGGTAGGAGTAGTGGTAGAGGGGATGAGCGGCGTCACAGTAAATGTAGGAGTAAAAGTAGACGTGGCAAGTCCATTGAGAGGGCCAATCCCTTGCATACCCTGTGAGACAACGCGTTGTCCCATGCCAAAAATAAACCCAAAAATTAAAACTACAATCATAATGATTAGACCGCGCCCTAAAAGGTACCATGTTTGAGGGCGTTTTAGCCAGAATTCCCAAAATGGGACAGGTTGTTCTTTCCCACGCACAGCTTTTGCAAGTAAATCAGCAGCAGTATCAACCTCGTAAGAGTAGGATGGTCGGATAGCCACTACTTTTTGCAACAGTTCGATAGCCTTGTCCCATTCGCCGCGTTGCAGAGCTTGCCGCCCCTCGATGAAATTGGTAGCCAGTGTTTTTTCATCCTCATCTGCCTGTCTGATTTTCTCTACTCCACTGACGGCTTCAGGGCGGGAGGAGTCCAACTCAAGTACTCTTTTATATAATCCCAGGCGGGTCTTGTCATCTTGTGCGGTTTGTGCCTGGTCCAGGTAGACTTGAATCAGACGAGGACGGGCATTGTTGGGGACCAATTCAAACAGGCGTTCCAGCAAGTCGCGAGCTTCGTTAAGACGGCCCAAGCCAATCAAGATTTCAGCCAGCAGTTCGTTAGCGCGGAAATGATTGGGGTTGACAGCAATTGCCTGCTTGAGCAAATCTTCCGCGCTGGTTAAATTGCCTTGCGCGTAAAAAGCCTGTGCAGCTTGGAAAAGACTATCGGCAGCCGGTTGATGCGATCCAGTTCATCCTGGGTGCGTTTCAACGAGTGGTAGCGTTCGATCCAGCGGCGTAATATTTCCACCCGAAACATATAGCCGCCTGCGACAGGCTCCAAAATATCCCAGCCCTTGAGTAATTCTGGGGCATTTTGCAATTCACGAATTAGGATACGCACCCCGCTTTCACGTAACAATTGCTCGAGGTGCGTTTCATCTACAACTTGGTTCCCTGCCCCGGACAATGCGGCGCTGATCACTTTTTCTGCCGGACCAAGCCCATTCCAGAGCCATTCGAGTGTGTTGCGACTGGTATCAAGGGTGGCATCAACAGCAGCCTCAACCATTTCTTGAGTGACTTTAGGCGGACTCCCAAGTTTATCTTCGTAAGCGCTCTCCCACACTTGTGAACACAGCGCTTGAGTAAGATATGGATGCCCATGTGTCAGGCTCCAGACCGCTTCGGCAGACTTTGTGGGCCAATATAGTGTCTTATCTTGCTCCGACAAGCGCACCAGTTTTAAGGTATCGGCCTTGTTTAGTAAAGAAATACGCCTGGATGGGATCCCTTTAAATGCCGAGAGAGCAACGCTACCCAAATCAGTGAAGTTACGCCCCAGTACTAATACAAATTTTAGGCGAGCGGGATTAAGCGCTAGTAATTTGCGGAAGAATAGGAAAAAGTCAGCCGCAGTGACACCAGATTTAGAGTCGGCCAATACATCAAATTCATCAAAAAGCAGAACGATATAAGTATCCGTAGGTAATGATGCAAGAATATCTACCAACCACTCGACGAGGGAGATTTCGTTTGCATTTAATGGAATTGGAATGAGTGTATTCAACCGGTCTGCAATCGTATGTGCCAATTCAGGCAAGATGCGGGACAATGGCCAATCAGCCTTATCTTGCAGATCAAAATAAATGGTTTGAAAACCTCCTTCATTGGGCAAACGGTCCTGTAAATATAATAGCATCGAGGTTTTGCCAACACGCCGCTGCCCGTAAAGAGTAATAGCATTCTGGATGGGGTCGCGCAAGACCTTGAGTACTTCGCGCATAATATTATCCCGTCCAACGAAAAGCGGGCTGTTTCCCACCGGGTCGCCGGTGATATAGGGATTGATTGGTGGCATAGGATTTGTCCCTCACCCAGGCAGAGATGATTACAAGAATACTTTTTATTATTGTACGCCAAAACTCATACTTCGCATAGAACTCTTTTTTCAATCTTTAGAGTCTCGATGGACAAAATTGTTCTTTAAAGCCATATATAGTACTGCTAAAACTCACTGAGGAGATTATGGCATGGATACATGGAAACCAACTCTGTCAGAAGGATTCTATTATAGATTTGATTTTCGTTAGAGACGGACAATGGAAGGCAGGTTTTGCGTTTCGTTTGCAGTAAAATTCCATCATCAAATTGGAGAATATACACATGAAACTCGTAACTGTCTCACAAATGCAATCAATCGAAAAAGACGCGGACGCGGGCGGCTTGACCTATGATCAGATGATGCAAAACGCAGGTCAGGGACTTGCGGATATCATCCTTGACTTGTTCATTGACGATGTTGAGTCTGAAGTTGTTGGCTTGGTGGGTCCTGGCAACAACGGCGGGGATACGCTTGTCGCATTGACCGCGCTGGCGAAGGAAGGCTGGAAGACGCGCGGATATCTGGTCAAGCGTAAAAAAGATGCGCTTGTAAAACAATTCGTTGAAGCCAGCGGCGAGGTCCTTTCTGGCGATAAGGCATTTGAACAACTCGCCGAATCCATTGAAAATTCCGATGTGCTGCTCGACGGCGTCCTCGGCACCGGCATCAAGTTGCCGCTGAAGAAGGATGTCGCTGAACTGCTGGCGGAGGTCAATGACATTCTCGATGCGTTGGATGAACAACCAATGGTCATCGCGGTGGATTGTCCATCGGGTGTTGATTGCGATAGCGGTGAAGTTGCAGAAGAAACCATACACGCGGATTTAACCGTCACAATGGCGGCTGTCAAACAAGGTTTGTTGAAATTGCCCGCGTTCGAATATGTTGGCGATCTGCAGGTTGTTGATATTGGTTTGCCTGATGATTTATCCTCCTTCAAGGATTTGAATGTGGATGTCGCGGAAGAGGGGATGGTCTCCGCGCTTTTGCCTGAGCGTCCGCTGGATTCGCACAAAGGGACGTTTGGCACTGCGCTCATCGCGGCGGGATCGGTCAATTACACGGGAGCAGTCGTCCTTGCGGGAGAAGCGGCATATCGCGCGGGCGCGGGACTCGTCACGTTGGCAATCCCCGCCTCACTACATACCGCGCTCGCGGGTCAAATCCCCGAAGCGACCTGGGTTCTGCTTCCACATTCCATGGGAGTGATCTCATCCGATGCGGCGGAAGTTTTGGCGAAAAACTTTAAGCGCGCCACCGCGTTATTGATCGGTCCAGGTCTTGGGACGGAAACCACGACCAAAGAGTTCATTGAGCATATTCTTTCAAGCCAGTCAGCTCCCAGGAAGTCAACGGCGCGCATCGGCTTTCTCCATGAAGAAAATGAAAAGAAGGAGGAAACAAATGACAATCTGCCGCCGACGGTCGTGGATGCGGATGGACTCAAACTGCTGGCGCAGGTCAAAGACTGGCATACAAAAATCCCGGCGCCCGCAATATTGACTCCGCACCCTGGCGAGATGGCAGTGTTGACTGGATTATCAAAAGAGGGCATACAAGAGAACAGACAAGAGACCGCGCGAAAGTATGCAAAAGATTGGGGACACGTTGTTGTGTTGAAAGGCGCGTTCACCGTGATTGCATCACCCGATGGGCGCGCGACGGTCATCCCTGTTGCCTCCCCCGCCCTCGCCCGCGCAGGGACAGGTGACGTGCTTGCAGGACTCATTGTCGGCTTGCGCGCACAAGGACTCGACGCGTTCGATGCCGCTGTCGCGGGCGCTTGGATCCACGCTCGAGCAGGCTTATACGCGGCGGACGATCTCGGTACAACGGCGTCCGTGCTGGCGAGTGATGTGTTGAATTCTGTTTCTGATGTGTTGAGTGATTTGGAGTAAAGATCAAAGATACCTCGGTGGTTGAGTAGCCATGAGCGAAGCGAATGGCGTATCGAAACCACCAGTGACAAGAATACATATGATTATTTGTGGTTTCGATACGGGCGGAAAAAGCACCGCCCTACTCAACCACCGTGTTGAATCAAAAAGAGGAGTCTGATGAAAATCAGACTCCTCTTTCTTCCCTTCGATTTCATCAACTATTCATAAACTCTTCAAGCGATTCTTTGGTGACGCGAAACTGCTTACCAACCTTCTTGGCTTTCAATGTGCCTTCCTTGATCGCATCGAGAATATCGCTCTCATTCACCTTCATCACATTCGCGGCTTCGGCAGGAGTCATAATGTCTGCCATCTTTGCGCCCCCACCGGCCGCCGCGCCGCCACCACTTTGCATCCCGCCCTGTAAAGCCTGTCCCATCAAATTGCCGATGCCCATGCCCGCGCCGATGCCTGCCGTGAGTCCCGCGCCGCCACTGGGATTGGATGCTGCGTCGCGCATCGCGTCCGCCGCCTGAAGTTGTGTATAAGTAGCCATATCGAGCATACCCATATCGCGCAACTCCTGCGCAGACTTGCTGGATGGTTTCAAGTTTCCGATATAGAAACTCTTAAGCACAAGTCCCAATGCTTCGAAGTCGTCCTGCGCCTTCGCGCGCACCGCCGCTCCGATTTCCTCGGTCAGTCCGATTAAATCCATAACGTTTTTCGCGGCGGTTGTTTCACCGAGTACGTCCTGCAACTTGGAGAGCAGGACAGTCTTCAATCGTTCCTGGATATCGGTTGTGCTATACGAGCCCTGCGTGCCGACAACTTGAGTCACAAACTGTTGCGGGTCTTTCACCTGGAATGAAAACGTGCCGAATCCCTGGAGTAAAGCCACACCGAGTCCCATGCCTGGGTTGCGGAC
>CAZIYY010000249.1:0-4683 GCA_964543585.1 uncultured Anaerolinea sp.
GTTCATCCCGTTTTTCAACCAGTTTCCACTGCATAAGTGGCGAAGATATTGTTATCAACATTGATATCTTCTGGAGAAGTGGAAGTTTTCTCGATAATTTTGATGGTCAAATCTAAGTAAAAATTGGACATGGCTACATTTAGTTAAGCAAAAAGAATAGGCAAGAAAGACCTTATATCTTCCAGTTGGATGTGTACTGCCAACAATTGAACGTTTTTATTTTGGGGCAGAATCGAGAAAGGATTTCTAGGCTTTTTCTGGGTAACAGAAAGCAGAAAACAGTTTTTAGATGTATCTTCTGCCATATGGCGATCTATATTTTTTACCTGACTCGAGTTCTGCTGAAGATTAAGATATTCTTTTGAAAAATGAAAGATTACGGACAGTTTTTTATTTTGGTTAAGATTTTTTAGATTGATATAAGCTTCGCTGATTGCTCGATTATCCAGCTTAGTATATGATTTAACCTCGCCTAAAAGTATTTCGGCTGGGAGATTTTGCTGACGCAACCCAAGAATATCTACACCCTTCATAGACTGGTCCGGGTTAGGATTCAGTCTCTTTGGAAAAATTATGGTTGTTTGATAATTCAAGTATGCACTAGCAAACTCAGCTCCAAGAACTTCCCCAATGTTTCCCATTCTTGTCTTTTCGTCGGTTGGTAAACCAGAATTTCTTATTCGCATCGCTTCTGCTGAAAGAGGAAATCCCAAAGTGCTTAATTCGTCTGCAATATTAAACGAACTATGATGACGATACAAAGTGTTACGAAATATGGGAACAAAATCTTTGATTTTGTCTTTCACTACACTAAAACGTTTTTCAACGCCCCATATATGATTCCCTTCATAGATAGGAAGTCCAAGAAAATCTTTGAAGGATTCGTTGTCAAAAAATTGCATCAGTAATCCTCTTGTTAAATAATAATTCCAGCATAGATATTGTTCGGACGGCGTCCCACCATCCGCCGTCCAATTCACCACTCTCCAGCCCCTAAAGTTTCGCAAACCTCGATACCACCTTCGCCGCTGCCTGCCCCCGACCGCTGGGGGTGAGCGGGACGATCCATGATGTCTTGATGCATTAGGATGCGGCCACAACTATTACTGTTTCTTCGGTTGCTGTTGCTGGTCCAGTTTTAGCTGCTCCTGACGCCGCAGTTTTTGCTTCTCAACCTGCTCCGCTCCAGCTTTAATTGCTCCTGGCGGCGCAGTTTTTGCTTCTCGACCTGTTCCTTTTCGAGTTGCAACTGTTCCTCTTTTTGCTGTTTTCGTCTCTGTTCCTGTTCCTGGTCTAGTCGCAGCCGTTCCTCTTTTTGCAGTTTTTGTTTCTCTTCCTGCTCCGATTCATCTGGTTGTTTCTGTGTCATCATGTGCTCCTCTTTCCTCTTTCAACTTCTACAACTTCGCAAACCTCGACACCACCTTCGCCGCCGTGGCGGGACGATCCATGACGCCGCCTTGATGAATCAGAATCGGCGTGCCTTCCTTGGTATACGCCTTGTCCAAATACGCCTGACCCGTGATGAACCTGGCTCCATCAATGGCACAGGAGGTGACGAAGCCAATGCGCTCACCGTTAGCATTGTCCACGGGGTCACCGTTGTGTGCCATGCGGACGCGTTGCTCATCAAAAGTGAAGCGGATGACCACGCCCTTGCGTTCTCGCTGCGCGTCGCGCGCCACGTAAGCATCACGCCCAATGAACCACGGCTTGTACGGTTTCACATACGAACCAAATCCGCCCCCTGCAACTCCCAAATCTCTGGTGGTTGAGTAGCCCGACGCAACGAACGCGTCGGGCGTATCGAAACCACCCTTTCCCGAGCCGAGTCCCATCTCATGACCGTATAACGGCAAGCCTGCTTCTGTGCGCAATGAGTCGCGCGCGCCCAAACCAATCGGCTTGACTCCAAACGTCTCACCCACTTTCAACACCGCGTTCCAAAAGTCCACGGCGCGCTCCGGGTGGACGAACAACTCGAACGCCATCTTCTCGCCTGTATAACCAGTACGAGAAACAATCAAGTCGAATCCTCCAACCACCGCGTCGCACAACTCGGTGCGCTTCAACTTCATGATGCGCGCGCGTGTCGCATCGTCCACGCCCATGGCCAGCAGCGTGTCGCGGCTTTTCGGTCCTTGCAACGCAATATCCACTCGCATATCCGCACCAGACTTCGGATCACGCAAATTGTGAATCTCCGCGTCGTATCCAAACGTCCGCGCCCACGGTCGCCCGTTGTCAATTTTCACTTTTCCATCGCGCACACTTTCGAGCCACGTCCGAACCTTGTCATCGTTCGACGCGTTCACGACCACGAGATAATTATCCCAGCCGCGGCGATATACGAGCGTATCGTCGAGCACGTCCGCATCGGGCGTGAGGAAATGCGAATACAAAGACTCGCCAGGCAGCAGCCCGCCGCAGTCATTGCCGCAGACCGCATCGAGGAACGAAGCCGCCCCCGCAGGCGCCGCGCCGCGCACATCGTACACGCCCATGTGCGAAACATCGAACAAGCCCGCCGCATTGCGCGTGGCAAGATGCTCCTCGAAAATCCCCGTGTACTGCACCGGCATTTCCCAGCCCGCAAAGGGGACCATCCTGCCGCCGCTGGATTTATGAACATCATACAACGCCGTGCGTTTTAATGGACCTTCGGATTCGCTCCATTCAAAGGACGGCTTCGCTTCTTTCTTACCATCAGAGCTGATCCCGATATAAAAAGGTTTATCTTCATTCGCGCCATTTCCACGTAAGGGCGAAGCATGCTTCGCCCCTACCTTAATTTCATTCACAACGAACGGACCGGGCATCCTCTTCGCCGAAAAATCCTTCGAGCCATCCAGATTGAACGACATGTATCCATCAGATAAATCTCTAAGCCACGTTACAATTGCAGAAGCCTTCGACACAGGTACAGCCAATCGATAGGTCATATCGTCCACATTCTGCAACGTCGCCCGGACCTTACCTTTAGGTGTTGAAATCTCCGTTGCTTGAGTCTTGCCCTTCGTCAATGCAGACAAATCAGACGACACAGCATAATCAAGCACTTGTCTGACACGTTGACCACTTAATTCATAAACACCGCTTGTAGCTTTATCATCAACATAATAAAAATGTGGATACCCATTATTCGTCGGCTTGAAATCAATGCCAGCCTTCTCTGTCAATTTCCGCACGCGCAACTTCGCATCGTTCAACACATTGAAATCGATCTTCGCTCTGCGTTGTCGTCCCTTGCGAACTGTATCCACTGAATGCGGCGCACACGCCAACAACACATCCGCCATGATGTTTGCCAACTCACGCGTCTTCTTCTCATCGAATCCGCGCTGAGTGATCCACGGCGTCCCCAAACGGATCCCCGATGGATCCATCGAATTCTTGTCACCAGGAATCGTATTGCGATTAACGACAACCCCGACAATATCCAAAATGCGCGAAGCCTGGTCACCGCTTAACCTCGTGCCATCTTCACCGACAATGCTAGTGCAATCTACGTTCACCAAATGTGTGTCTGTTCCACCAAACGGGACACGCAACCCACGCAACACGAACTGGTCTGCCATCGCTTGCGCGTTCTTTATCGTCTGCGCCTGTAACTTCTTGAATTGTTTGGTCTGCGTGAGTTTGAAAGTCAACGCCAGCGCCGCGAACACATTGACATGCGGTCCGCCCTGCTCGCCGGGAAACACGGCTTTATCAATCTTCTTCGCAATCGCGGCGTCGGTCGTCATCAAGACCGCTCCGCGTGGACCGTCAATGCTCTTGTGCGTTGTGGACATCACCACATGCGCAAATCCAATCGGCGAAAGCACCACGCCCGCGGCCACCAGTCCGCCGATGTGAGAAATATCCGCTAGGAAATACGCCCCCACTTCATCCGCAATCTCACGGAACTTCTTCCAATCGGGAACCCATGAATAGGATGAATAACCAGCGATCATCAATTTGGGTTTATTCTCCAAAGCCAATGTGTGGATGGCTTCATAATCAAGTTTTTCATTCTGGTCAATCGCGTAATGCACAGCCTTGTAGTATTTTCCGCTTCGATTTACAGACGAGCCGTGTGAGAGATGTCCGCCGTGCAAGAGGTTGAGTCCCATCACGGTATCGCCAATGTTAAGCAGAGCCTGATACACAGCATTATTGGCAGGCGCACCGGAGAGGGCTTGCACGTTCACAAAGATTTGGTCAGCAGAATAGCCGTTCGCGGCGAAGGTTTGCGCGGCGCGGCGGCGAGCCAGTGCCTCGACCACATCCGCATATTCCACACCCTTGTAATAGCGCGGGTCACTGTTGCGGCGATACTCCGCCAGCCGCGCGGGATAATCGAGAATCTCATCGTCGTCCATCCAGCGGGTCTCTTCATCGGGATAGCCTTCCGCGTAGATGTTTTGGAATGCAGACGATAACGCCTCCCGCACTGCCATCGGCGCAGTGGACTCGGAGGCGATGAGAATCAACTTACGGTACTGCCGTTCCTGCTCCACTTGCGTTAATTCGTAAACGTCAGGGTCAAGCTTGGCGAGGTTGCCGCGGAAAAGATAATCAGGCATGAAAATTCTCCTATGAGATATGTTAGTGCGTCGCACCATATGGGTGGACTTATCTACTAGCTGTGAACTGCAACAACCTTTGATACAGGCAAAGTCGTCAGAAATCGTCTTTTTT
>CAZIYY010000250.1:0-4658 GCA_964543585.1 uncultured Anaerolinea sp.
CTGGCAGATCCATGACTTTGCGCCCCCGCCTCGCGGCGGGTTTGCCTTTTCGATATCGACAATATTTATTTCTATTTATGTGACGTGGGACGAGATGGAAAGTAGTGTTGATGTTTCACTCGCAGTTTCATCATAACCCTTTTCCCAATCAAATTCAAGTACCAAAATCTTACATTTTTCAGGCGGTATAATCCTGCCCTATGCCCAGACGTCTCCTCATGCTTTCAATTGTGATCGTTGCAGTGATCGCTGCGCTAGTGACTGCCTATTACACGTACAGACCGAACGCCGCGCGCGTGGATAAGTTCCGCCAATGGATGAGCGATCCCGCCTCTCACCCAGACTGGAAACTGGTTGCTGGGACCCAATGCGGATCGGCCCCTTTTCTCTTCCCCACCGACGGCTTCCCCGGCTTCCTGTGGGGCGACTCATTCGGTCTTCGCCATGCCCACCAAGGCATCGACATCTTCGCGGGGACAGACATCGGCGTCACGCGCGTCATCGCCGCGTTTCCGGGCTACCTCACCCGCTTATCTGATTGGAAATCCGCGGTCATTGTGCGCGTGCCGAGCGACCCGCTAAAACCCGAGAGACAGATCTGGCTCTACTATACCCACATGGCTGATCCATATGGAAATTCATTCATCGCACCTGAATTTCCCGCAGGCACATCTGAAATGTATATTGATGCGGGAACATTTCTTGGGTATCAGGGCAACTACTCCGCCGACCCGAATAACCCGATGGGAGTCCACTTGCATTTCTCGATTGTCGAAGATGCCGGGAACGGACAATTCAAGAACGAACTGGATATTGATAACACCCTTGATCCTTCGCCATATTTGGGATTACCTTTGAATGCATATGAAAATCGCGATAGCGTTCCCGTTTGCAAATAACTCACCTTACACACTTTAACGCTTTTGGACATGTCACCCTGAGCGATAGCGAAGGGTCTCGGCAATAATCTCAGAGATTCGTCGCTCGGCTACTAAGAAACAAGAAAGCCAAGAACATTTTGCCACGGATTTCACCGATTTACACAAATTTTTTAAAGACCAATCCGCGAAAATTCGTGGCGCAGGGTTTTGTTTCATTCGCTTTGAACAGCGGCTCTTTCCGCTGTGGATTTACTCAGAATGACATTGCGCAAGGTCAGTAAAGAAGACTTTGGAGTCCGGCAGCTGGCTGTCGGAACAAAATGAATAAGCTCAAAAACAAAGTTATCCTCATCACCGGCGCGGAGAAGAGAAGCGGGCGCATTGAGTCCGCATGGAATCCGTATCTCTGATCTATGCAGTTGAGAATGCGAGAGATAAAATTGTCGGGAGTGTTTTTGCGTTGCTTGTCCCATATGATTCGCAAATGGAGGAACGATGAAAGAGTTGACGGAGTATCGCAGGAATTTGATCGAAAAACTTGCGTATGCGGCAAAAGATTTTCGCGCCGCCAGCCTAGCAGTGAAAGACCCGTACGCGCCGTTGGAAGCGGGTGGATGGAATGCACATCAAGTTGCTGTCCATACGCGCGATATAGATAAACTGGTTTATGGCTTGCGCGCGCGGAGAACTGTTGTGGAGGATAACCCCGAATTCCAGAGCTTCGACGGTGACGCGTATTTGGTTGAACATTATGACGCCCGCGAATTATTGGACGGGATGTTGAATGGTTTTGTCGAAAGCGTTGAGTCTTTGGCAGGCATGTTACGCGAGCTGCCAGATGAAGCGTGGGCGCGCGAGTCGCGTCACGTCACATTGGGAAGCGGGTTCACATTGCAGACATGGGTTGAACGCAGTCTCGCCCACATTGAGGAACATGTGGAGACGGTGAAGAAGGGGTAAGCGTGTGGCTTTAGGCTCAAGCCGCCCAGAGCCTGGTTAGATTACCAAAGCGGGAAGCCGATCAAGTTTGAGACCCACATAAGAAAGGGTCCGTAAAATTGCAAACAGATGAGGGCAAATACAATCCCCAGTGCCGCGCCGACGACGACATCTGAAACATAATGCACGCCCATGGCGACGCGTGCAAGCGCGACCAGCGGCGCCCAAATCCAAAGCACGATTGCCAGCCAACTGGAGCTGAGTCCCGTCGCAACGACAGCAATGAGGAAGGAACGCGCGGCATGACCGGATGGGAATGAATGAGGATCGGTATTGCGATAGATGCCTCCCCACTCGCCTTCAGGCCGTCTCCTACGCACGAGGAACTTGATACTTATCACCAAAGCCGCCAGTAGACTGATGCCGACGAATTGCACGACAGCCCACTCTTTCCAAAACGAATTTCCACGCACCCAAAGCGCGAATAAGCCGATTAACCAATACCATGAATCGCCCGAATGCGCGAAGAAGACGGAGACGGCACGCAATGCGCCCGGCTTTTCAGCCACGCGCATTCGGTCCGATAAGCGCGCATCCAGTTCAAGAACAGGACGCAGGTTCATCTTCGCTGCTTGGGCTTGGTTTGCGATTTGGGTTTGGGCCTGGCAACTTTCAACGCGGCGGGTTTTTTGGGCGCGCTGGTTTTCCTTTTGGCAGTCATTCCCGTTTTCGCTTTGGTTGTCTTCCTCAGGTTCCGCCTTGCTTTCAAATCAGATTTACGCTGCTGCATCGCAAGGTCTGCGCGCAACATTTCGAGCTGGTGCGGTTTATCCACATCCATGCAGGGTTCGGCATGAGTCCATACAATGGCATGACCCTTGATTCCAATTCGCTGGCTGACGCGTTCCACCGCCTCACTTAAAGTTAATTGTCTTGTGAAAAGCTTGAAGAGGGTTCCAAAGCCTATAATGCTCGCCTGCTTAAGCGGACTCTTGCGGTTGCCGATCAACGATTCCCACATATCGAGGTGTTCCGTCGCCATGCGCACGTGAGTGACAGTGATATCCGAACCGCAGACATCCATATCCTTTAGATGGGTCCATGTTCTCCTGGAGTCGGGAAATCTTTTTTCCATTACCGCGCGCGGGCAGACGCCGTAATATAGATCGTCTTCGGTCTCACGGCATTTTTCAATCAGCCAATCCACCATCTCAGGCTTTACAGTTGGAATATCAGAAGAAACAATCAACACGTATTGGTTTTTTCTATTCAGCTCAAGGGATTTGTTTACACCCGCGACAATGTTGGCAAGCATGCGTCCCTGATTTGAAAGGTAGTACATGGGTTTCCTGCAAGTCACTCCGCTTTTGGGCGAAAGACCAATCACGATGACGTTATCTACGTGCTTTGTATCGCCTAAAGCATCCAGCACCCATTGGATCATGGGTTTGCCGGCAACATCGATCAGCGCTTTGGAATTGCCGTATGAATAAGTGTACAGCGGATCCTGGGGTTGTGGAATTCCACCAGCGGTTACGATTGCGTCCATAAATTCTCCTCATTTCCTTATGTCATTGCAAGGGCGTTAGCCCGAAGCAATCTTTTCGTGGATGAGGAGATTGCTTCTCGAAGACTCGGAACGACATGTTAATTCAACTCCTGTAACTGCGGCTCGAAGCCGAGTTGGTCGAGCATTTCCGTTAATTCGGGCCAGGTCAGCGGGCGTCCCTTGCCTGAGACGGCGACCAGCGCGGCTTCCATCATGTTCGTGCCAAATGAACGACCATCCAAAACCGGCGTGGTCGTGACAAGGTATTTTACGCCTGCTTTGCGGAAAGCCTCAACGTCTTCGGGCGTGGTGGTGTTGGTGACGATCACCTTGCCACCCAGATCATCGGGCATATAACGCTTGATGTAATGGCAATCGCCGGCGATGACCGTTGCCGAGGCATAATATTTTCCCCATTTGGGCGTACGCTTCTCCTGCTTTTCGCCGGTTGGATAGACCCAGGCAAAAGGTAACCTTCCTGCAATTGGCATGAGCAGCGCGGCAAGGGTCTTGACCTGGCTGAGTTTATGAATGGCAATCGGAATTTCCAAACCAAACATAAAATCTCCGAAGACAGTTTCGTAGCCAGCATCAGCAAACGATTTCGAGAGTCCCCAGCGATCCACGCCCAGGGCAACAAGGACTTTGCGGCCGCGCGAATTGATGTAATCGCCGATCTTCTTATCCAAAAATGAGGCGGCTCTGTTTTCGAGTGTGTTTTTCAATCCACCGCCATCCACTAACGGCGTTTTCTTCACAAAGCGCACCATGGGTTTGACCGAATAGAATGGATACGATTTTCCATCCACCAGCGCGACCAGGTCCGCGCCGCCCACGCCAAAGGCATCCACTGTGCCATCGAGTTCCTTGTATTTCAAGGCGGCGGCTTCCATATCGCCGTCCGTGCCGATGCGTTCGATGCTGACCTTTTCGCCAAGCAGGGTCACTTCCACGACTTTGTTTCGTTTGGACGAACCAATGCTAATGCTGACTGCTTGTTTCATGGGCACTCCTCCTCGGATGAGATGATTTGTTACTGATGTTCCGCAAACAACGCGGGCGCGGCGGCGCTCACTGTAACATTGCGTATATGATTTATTATATAACGGAATCAGCTTGCAGGTCAGGCTGAAACGCGGCATCTGCTTCATGGAGGCGCTTGTAGCGCGGCCTCGCTCGTGATTTTGTATTAGACCTCTTGCGAAAGTCATTTTCGCCACAGAGAGCACCAAGGAAATAAGTTTTTCTCAAAGGTCTCTGTGCGCTTGCGCAGTCTGTGGCTAAGCAAC
>CAZIYY010000251.1:0-3935 GCA_964543585.1 uncultured Anaerolinea sp.
GCTTGGAAGCCAGTCTCACGGCCGGCTTTAGGAATATTCTGGTACTGGCTCGCGAAGGTAAAGACATCTTGCTCCTGCATCATCTTGGCTTTGGTAGTTGGGATGCGAGTGGGGAAGATGCTACGGCCGTTCACTACGTCAGGTTCGCCGGTCTCAGGGTTCTCCAACAGGCTGCGCTGAAGGATCTGGTACTCGCCGTCCCACTTTGAGAGAATGTGCTTGTAAACATCCGCGTAGCCCCATCGGGTGCAACAGATCAACTGGCAACCGTTCTCGGCGGGGCGCTCCAGCGGCCGGCAGTGGTCAGCGAAGTGGATAGCGTCTTCCATGATGGCGGGGCTGTTGGCAGACTTCTCGCCAACGATGTCATCGAGGACGATGTGGGTAAAGTGCTTGCCGGTGTGGCTGCCCCCGATGCCGAAAGGCTCAAACGTCAACTCGCTCACGTTGAGGCTGTCGCGAACCAACAGCAACCCCGTGTCTCCCCACTTGAGACTGCGGGGCACGCTGACGTTCCCGGCCCGGTCAGCGAGGCTGATGCCCTGCGGGAGCACCTCGGGCCACAAGGCTTGGTAGAGAGCGGACTGCTCAATCACCTGCTTGATGCTGCCGATCCACGCCTTCACCTTAGCTTCACTCTCGTTGAAGATACCGAAGGTAAGGTTAGGGTCCATTGTTGCGCGCCACAGCGAGTTGGCACGGGTGGCGATGCTGGACTTGAAGCTGTCTCGGGGTAGCAACAACATGAGGCGGCGCCACGACGCGCTCACACGGTCGTCGTCTGTCGGGGGACGTTCGACAGTGGAGCCGTCAGCTAGCTCCAGCTGTCCCCACCGCGACAGGAAGGTACAGACCTCCAAGTGAAGCGGGGGGTGCATGTCCCGGCATCCGCAGATGTAGTAGGCGAAGCGGTAGAGGCCAAGGCCGGTGCGGTCCTCGAAGTAGGCTTTCAGGTCGCTGAGCTGGGGTTGGGTTAGCTCACGGGCGTCAAACTCCGGGTCGTCGAGCGTTGCTTGGGCGTCCTCGTTGCTTAGCTCGTTGCTAAGAACAGGCTGTCCACCAACAGGGTTAGGCTGCGGGGCTGCCATCGGTCTCGACCGGGGTGGGGTCGTCCGCGACGCTGGGCAGCTCGGCCAAGCGGGTGCGGACGCGCTGGCCGATGGGGACGAGGCGCGCGTGGGTGTCCCGGAGGCTGGCGTCGTTGGCCGCCAGGTGGGTGATGGCGTCGAGGAGCTGCTCGGGGAGTTGGAGCTGGATCGGCTGGGTCTCGACCTTCTTGTCGGGTAGCGGGACCGTGCGGTCATAGACCCACTTGGCGGTCTCCAACTTGGTGCGGGCGTCTTGGGCCCGGAGGCCATCATTCACCAAGATGCGGGTCACCTCGTCTAGGTGCTCGAAGAGGGTGAACTTGGTGGTCACGAGCTGGCGGGTGATCATGCCAGCTTGCTCGTCTTTGAAGCGGGCAATCTCGGGGTCTTCGCGGTCGAGACGGTTGATACGGCCCACAGAGACACCGAAGGCCCCCGCGATCAGGTGGGGGCTGACGCCAGCCACAAGCATGCGGGCAATGGATTGCTTCTGGGTGGTGGTGAACTGCTTGCGGGCGGGCTGGGGGTCGTTCAGGGCGGTGATCTGGACCACGGTGGGCGGCTGGGGCCCATTGGCATCGTCGCCATCGCCGATGGGCAGGATGGTGCCCTCGACGTAGGCGTCCCCGTCGTTGGGAGGCATGTGGTCAGGTTACGGGGTTAGTTGCCTACAGTCAAGCATTACGGCTAGACTAACGAACGTTCGTTATTCGCAACTGGCTAAGCCAAGAACAGCAACCCCCGGTTGGTGGTCCCGGGGGTGCTGGGTTCTGAAACGTACTCGATTGGTTGCCTGACGGGGGCCGTTGGGGCGGTCCGCCAGCTCTTTCCCCGCGCCAAGGCTGGTGCGCCTTGGTTCCCGTTACCCCTTGCGCCCCCACAGGGCGCGGTAGTTCACCGGGCTGCTAGACCCTCCAGCAGCCGTAGTCGAGGCTAACCGGACCCCGGGGGCGGTCAAGGTGGGGGCTTCGCTACAGGTCCCGCCAAGACCTTCTGTGGATAATAGCCCTGGCGTGCTTTTGGGAGATCCGGTACCGCTTGGCCAACCCGTTGACCGACATGCTCCCAAGTTGGTAAAAGTCTCTGATTTCACGGACTTGTTGTTCGGTTAGCTTACAGTTGCCGGCCCGGCGTTGGTTCTCTCTGGTTGAAACTGGTTCGAGGTGGTCCGGGTTTACGCACAGCTTGACCTTGCAGAGGTGGTCAAGCTCCTTGCCTACCGGAATCTCACCGCGGAGCTGCTGCCAAACCCAACGGTGAGCGATATTTACCTTTCCGCAGACTAACTTACGCCCGTAGCCCCAGCTGTCTGGGGCACCGCGCCAAATCCAGCAACCATTAGCATCTACCTGCCAGTGCTCTTCGAGAGTGATGGGCCAGTACTCGTCTTTGAAGGCTGTGGGTACCATGTGCACACAATAGCATACCTGTCAACAATCTCGCTAGCGGAAAGTCACTCTCACGAAGACGGGGAGGGCTGCGTGGAGGGTGGGGGGGGGTCTTTGCAGTCGCTGCATCAAGTGGTGATGGATGCAGTAACTGCATCCATCCGTGATGGATGTAGACACTGGGGCTAAACAGACCCAACTGTAGTGTTAACCCCTCGGGCAAAGCGCCTCAACCCTGCGTCACCTTTGGCCGTTACCCTCCACGGACCCCATCGTTCCCCACGCATTTAGTTGAGTAATATCAACTGGTTAGGTCGCTAAAGGAGGGGTTTTGGGGTTCCCGGTCAGGGGTAGGGGTAGGAGGCTGGTGGGGGTAGAATATATCAAGTACTTAGGTCATTACCCCAGCAATATCAAGTACTTACACATATAGATAGATAGATAGACCCCCCCTCTACCCTACCCACCCTTTAGCCTAACCTGGCGTCGATGCTCAAGTAAATGAGGAGGGCCGAGCCCCCCACGGACCCGTAGGGTTTGCCCTACGGTGAGGGCTTTACCCTACAATGTAGGCTTTCCCCTACACTGAGGCTATTTGACCACGGGGGCAGTTACACCCATAGTCAACTCACCCCGGGTGCTTAGCCCTACGGGGCTTGCGCCACCCACCACTAACGTAGGGCAAACCCCACACCCCCACCCTGTAGGGGATTACCCCTCCCCCTGTGTGCTCCCCCCCACAGGGCGAAGCCCTACGGGGTGGGTTAGCCCCAATGTTGTGGGGGATTCCCCCTGGGGCGGGGTGCGCCGCATTTTCCTCAATGTTTACGCATACTTACCAAGGGTGGCGCAGTATGCCGCGCCAAAGTGCACCATTGGGGGGCGGAACCCCCGTTCTAGGGCACCCCAGGCGCGTTTCAGCTTGGCACGGCCCATGCAGGGTAAATGGGTAACTGGGCCAGTTAGCCTAGCAGGGAGGGCAAGTAAGATGTCTAGGCACGGCGTAGACCCGAACGGCGCCATCCTACACTTCGGTGATGCTTGCACCGATTGTGTCGTGTATCTTGCTAATGGGGACGAACCCCAGGAAGAGGTAGCCTAATGTCCTACCACTACACTCAAGCCTCACGCGAAGCGGACCCCCACGCGCTGCCGGACGTGGAAGTGTTCGAATCGCAAACCGTCGAAGTGTCGTGTCGCTGCGGGGATTACGAAGTGCCGTTGATTGCTGTGCAGGCTATCGGTCCCGACGCTTTCCCTTGCCCCAGTTGCGAGCGCGACTGCGAATCCATCGGGGAACCGGGGCCGGGTCTCACATATTGGTACCAGTTTGGGATGCCAGGCTACATGCCCGACAGTGAATCGCCGAGCGGCCCCTACCCCACCGAAGCCGAAGCCCTCACCGCCGCCCGCGAAGCCGAGCACGCGCGCGGGACCGAGCGTCAGGGCGCGGATCGCC
>CAZIYY010000251.1:3945-4385 GCA_964543585.1 uncultured Anaerolinea sp.
GCGGGGCTGTGCGCGCACGGCGCCGCCGACGACGAGCCGTGCGCCGAGTGCGACGGCGCGTCGAGTGCAGGCGCAGTCTAATCCCTTCCCGTCCGCCCCGCAGGTGTGGGATGCGGGGCGTGGGGAATGGGTTGAGTGAGTCAACGTCACAGTTACAAAACAGTCAAAGGCTTGAACTATTACAGCATCCGCCGCCGATTGAAGCACAGTTGGAAAATATCGGCGCCGTGGGCAAAAATAACCGACCTAGAGGTTTATCCTTTGGGGGCGCGAGGGGAGGGTTAGCGATGGGAACCTACAATGGCCACCCCAGCTGGGGCTACTGGAACGTCGCGCTTTGGGTTGGAAACGACGAAGGGCTCTACAATCTAGCCCGCCGTGCTACCCTCCGGGACTGGCTACCGGTTAGTTGGTTCCGGTTCCGAACCCTGGAGGGGTGG
>CAZIYY010000251.1:4395-4647 GCA_964543585.1 uncultured Anaerolinea sp.
AGCCCCCCTAAACTGTGCCTCGTGGGCGCGTTTCGGCCTGGCATGGGGGTTGCAGGGTAAAGGGGTAACTGGGCCAGTTAGCCTAGCATGGAGGGCAAGTAGATGGACGAGACGACGAGCGAGAGAGAGTATCTGGACGAGCTCAAGGAGCAATGCGCTGGGGTGCTTGGGATCGACCCTGCCGAGCTCAACGGCTCGGAGATCATCGACACGCTGGCGGCCGTCGAGGAGATGGGCGCCACGGTCTACTGG
>CAZIYY010000252.1:0-4635 GCA_964543585.1 uncultured Anaerolinea sp.
ACACTTGCGCCTCACGCACACCTGCCCTGGCGGGCGGTGCCAGGGAGTGCAGGTGAGAATCCCGAACATTAGGAGTAGAGACCCTTCCCTCTGCTAAGAGAATCATGATTACCGCGTAAGGTGAGCTATTCTTTCGGCGGCTCAGGCGGATGCAGGGGACGGAACAAATTCTCCGCGAGCGAATTGTTGCTGGGCATGCTTATCTCACCAAAGGCGGCTTCGTAGCGCGCCAGGTTTTCAGTGAGCGCGCGCAGAAGCAATTTTGCGCTGAGGGGGCTCATAACCACGCGTGAGCGCACATTGGCTGTCGGCTCGCCGGGCAGCATGTGGGCAAACTCAATCACGAAATCCGCAGGGGAATGTGAGATGCGCGCCAGGTTGACGTAGGCAGGCTCCATCCCTTCGGGGACGTTCATCTTTGGACCCGGAGGCGCTGGCTGGGAAGCCGGAGTGTTTATGTTTGACCCGGCAGGTTGAGGAACAGGAGTTGTCATGATTTATTTTCTCCTCTCAATGAGGAAGGGGACAGATGGCGCGCTTGCGCTCTCGGTAGCTTGAGTAAAAGAAAAAGGTTAGAACGGAATGTCATCCTCAGCAGGCATCTCTGCGCTCTCCGTACTACCCATCATCGGAGCCTCTCCGCCTTCGCCGCGCGCAGACAGGAAGCGAACGGTCCCAGCATTGACTTCGAAGGATGCGCCAGCAGAGCCATCCTGCTTGGTCCAGATGCGCGGTCCGCCTGTGGCTTTGTCGGGTGTAAGGCGTCCCTCGACCAAAACCTTCATGCCTTTCTTGACGTATTGATTGCAGACCTCCGCCTGTTTACCCCAGGTGGTAACGCGGAACCAGATGGTCTCTTTGACCTGTTCGCCGTTGCCCGTGGTGTACTGGCGGTTGGTGGCAACTGAAAATGACGTGACCGCCTGACCTGAAGGCGTGTAGCGCATTTCAGGGTCCTTGCCGACGTTGCCAACGATGATAAGAGTGTGATACATGTGGAGAATCTCCTTTGAGTTGAGGTACCCGCCGTATCGCGGCGGGGAAATTGAACAAATCGTATTGTACTCCAACATGTTTTGTTTTTATAGTGACGGACGTCAATTACTTTTCGCGTTACTATTTTGTTTCATGGGATTCAAACAGAGAGATTTCCTCCTTATCTCGCATCGCTTGATTGCCCATGCTATACTCGGAATTAAGATTTATTAGCAGAGAGGAACACAGCCATGACAATCACTTATCGCGCGGGAACAATTGAAGACTCACATTCCGTTTTTCACGTGTTCACCCAGACCATCATGGATTACGGCGACCGTATGAACGTCATGGGCATCACAGGAGGGAACGATCCCGAAGTTTTGCAATCGCTCTGGCAGAGGCGCAAGCCCATGTTTGAGTTTCTCGCGAGAACGGCCGCGCAGTTCTGGGTGGCGGAAAGGGAAGGGAAGATCGTTGGATACGCGCGTTCAGTCGAGCATGACGGTCACCAGGAGTTGACCGAGTTCTTTGTGTCGCCAGATCAACAGTCGGCGGGGATGGGAGGCGAGTTGTTGTCGCGCGCCTTTCCCAAGACCGAGGCGCGCTATCGCTGTATCATCGCGACACTGGATGAACGCGCCCTGTATCGGTATATGAAAGCGGGCGTGTACGGGCGTTTCCCGTTCAAGTATTTCTCTCGCAAAGCCGAAAAGGTGGAGGTGAAGACTGATCTCAAAATCGAGGCGATGCAACTCGAACTTCATATCGAAGATATCAATCGAATTGATAAATCAATTATTGGTCACGTTCGTGAGGTTGTACATCAATGGATCGCAACCACGCGTGATGGATTCGTTTATAGGCGCAATGGGAATGTCGTTGGCTATGGCTATGTCGGTTCAAACAACGGACCCTTCGCTGTGTTGGACGATAATGATTTTCCCGCCATCCTAGCTCATGCCGAAAGTTTGATGGCAGAGAAGGGGGAGGATTTCGGCGCGGAAACGCCATTGATCAATACGAAGGCCGTCCAATATTTTATTGAACGAAAATATCAGATCGATTCTTTCTCCCCGATCTTCATGAGCAATGTGCCGTTCGGCAGGTTCGAGAATTATTTGTGTTTTAGCCCCGAGTTTTTTATGTGATAGTTTATCTCTTAATCAAACGCCCTCTCCGCTTTGGAGAGGGCGTTTGTTTTGCAGCAGATTTGGATTCTTACGCGCTTCGCTGGCTGATGGCTCGACGCCTCAAGACGAACCCTGCTCCTAAAAGGATTAGGATTGAGGCTGCAAGCGCTGTTCCTGCGTAATAATCCTGGGCAGGCGCCGAGGGTACGGAGGGAGCGGAAGCCGGTTGGCTGGTGGTTTGCTTCTCGCTTTTGGCCGGCTCGATTACTGGCGGGGCTGCTACTGGAGCAACGGATACTGCAGGCTGGAGTGTTATGCTGTTTGCAGACAGCATGTTCTGGAGGGCGGTTTCAGCATTTGAACCGAATTGGCCCCACTCGTCAACAGTCTGCAGAGACTCTCCATTAAGTCGGCCGGTGTAATGCACATAACCTCGCTGACCCTCTTCCGCTGGATAGTAAACCATCTGCACAACAGGGACCATTTTGCCGTCCAGGTTCAGGTGGGCAGTGATATTGTAGCCCTCTCCAAGATTCTGCGGAGGTTTGACAAGGCTGGTCTGATCAAAAAAACCCGATTGCTCTAAATTCATCATTTCATCTGGATTATTCAGGGTCACTTCGCCCTTGATGCCGGGACCGCTAATGGTCAATGCGCCGAGTTCCTTTGCAAAAACAATGATGGGGATCGCCAGCAGAACAAGCGCCAGGATCAGGGACAAAGTATGGCGTTGGGTTCTATTCATTCTAAACTCTCCTTCTTTTGGGTTGAGATGCCTCCGATAAAGCGGCATTTGATACGTCATAGGTTATACACCTTTGGGGATGATTGGGTTCCAATCAAAAATGCTTGTTTTGGGGTGGGAGGACTTTGTAGACCTTTCCACTATCCCCAGCGGGACCAATCCCCGGTGCTTTCGTGAGCAGATACAATTCCCCGTTTTCCCCCTGTCCGATACCGAGCAGTTGCCCCATTCCAGACTGGTCCGGGACTTCGACCTGGATTTCTGTGATCTTCCATAGGCCAGTACCGAGGGCTGGAGGATTCGCAACGAACAAATGACCGTTCCCTCGTCCCCAATCACCGAAAATGTAGCCCCCATTCAGATCAGGCAATGTTTTGCCGCGATACACCACTCCACCAATAATCGCGGATAGATCATTTTCATGTGCATAAGCGATGACCGGGTCAATCAACCCCTTTGTCTGACAGCTCCAAAGAGGCTGACTCCAGTATTGTGCGTTGAAGCAGGTTATTCCCTCCCGGATCGGCCACCCATAATTCCCGCCCCCCGCGACCAGACTGACCTCCTCCATCATTGCCTGACCCACATCCGCAACGAACAGGCGCGGACTTTTGGATTCATCCGAAACATCGAATGAAAAGCGATATGGATTTCGAAATCCGTAAGCAAAGACTTCAGGACGGCCTCCTGCTGCAACGAAAGGGTTGTCAGGTGGGACCATATATGCCTGGCTGGCATCAGCTATCCTATTGACATCGATGCGCAGAATTTTGCCGAGCAGGGAGAATGTATCCTGCGCGAATTTCCCTGCTTCTTCTGCCGGCTTGTGTACGCTGTCTCCCGTTGCGATGTACAGGTATCCATCCGGACCGAAGGCGAGGTGACCGGCTTCATAGTTGTAGCCGGGTTTGTCCATTGCTAGGAGTACGCGTTCAGAGTCGGGATTCGCTTGATTGGGATCGTCTGCGGAAACGGTGAACTCGGAGATGTAGGTGGTGTGATCCCATTCGTTTGGAGATAATCCCTCACGAAGGGGCGCGCTGTATGAAACATAGAAACGACCGTTCGCAGCAAAGTTCGGGTGAAAGGCCAGTCCCAGTAGCCCGCGCTCGTCGTAAAGCGAATTCAACGCCACAAGGCGCGACCGCAAATCAAGAAACGGTTTTTCGATTCGCTGACCTGCAGAGATGATCCAGATCACTCCCACCTGATCCACGATAAATAACCGGCCGCTCCCGTCTTCAGGCGAGACCAATGCAACCGGGGAAGCGAATCCCTCAGCCACCAACTCCAGACCAACTCTTGCTGGGATATTCTCTCGCAAGTCACATCCGCTCAGACCAAACAAGAGCAGAGCGATGAACAGTATGACAACCCTAAAGACTTTCATTTTTCCATTATCATATCATCCGCGCGGCCTATCTTTCAACAGTTTATGCAAAACCGCTTGTTTTCACCCAGTTTCAGATGTACAATAAACGCAATATAACACCCCAAATTAATTTATGCAGTTATGTCGCAAAGGTATATAATCTCTTATGTTGATGGCATAACCGCAGGTTCAAGGAAGACTTCCCAGCCATTGGATCGATTGGATATTAGTGACCCTGCGGGTCTCTAATAAAGAGTTAGGTGGCACGTTGGGAACTCATCAGCTATGAAGATCGCCATTCTTGACGATTATCACGACACACTTCGCACCCTCGACAGCTTCAAAAAGCTTTCAGGCCACGAGATCAAGATCTGGAACGATCACGTCCAGGATGTCGATGCGCTGGCCAA
>CAZIYY010000253.1:0-4628 GCA_964543585.1 uncultured Anaerolinea sp.
ATCGGATGGTCTGCAGAAGCCTCTGCATTTGGAAAGTTTTATTTTATGGAGCCGGTTAAGTAAGTGCGTCGCACCATACGGGTAGATTTATCTCATTAAGTAGAAAAATCTCGTCGCGTCGAATCTTCTCACTAAATAAGGTGCGACGCACCCTCAAGCAAGCCCCCTTAAAAACTCCATCACCATCTGATTAAACTCCTCCGCGTTCGACTGATGCGGCACGTGCCCGGCATGAATAGGTTTGCCTATCGCGTGTGGCATGGCTTCCACCATTTTCGGAAATGAGGGTGGTGCAAGTGTTTGGTCGCGGTCGCCCCATACAACCAGCGTTGGGATACTGATTTCGGGAAGATATTGTGTCATATCCGAAAGCACATTCGGAATATTGTAAACACCAGGCGCGGTGCGTGTGTAGTCCAGCGCGGTCTGCGCGCGGACCCGCTCGGGCAGTGAGTGTATCGAGCCATTACCGTGTCCCATGGTGACGCTGGTAATGTCAATGATTGCGCGATACAGCCATGCGGGAGTCTTGCCCGCTAGGAAGCCTCTCAAATTTCTTCGGCTATACGGACGCCGCACGAGGAAGTTTAACTGAAGGCGTGAATAAAGGGGATTGACGAGGACCAAGCCTCGGGTCCAGGCAGAGACGCGCCGCGCGTACTCCAGCGCGATATGCCCGCCTAATGAATGTCCAATGAGGACGGCGGGTTCTGTCAGGTGAAGCGATTGCATCCATTTTGAAAAATGCTCGAACATCCACTCCATTTGATAGGCACGTGAATCCAACTTTGGACTCTCGCCATGACCGAGTAAATCCAATGCGTAAGAGGCATAACCATTCCTAGTAAGTTCTGGGATGAGGTTACCCCAATCATGCAACGATGCCGCAAAGCCATGGATCATGATGACGGGCGCGCCCTCGCCTTGCTGAATAAAATTTGCAGTGGTTGGAATGGTTATATTATTCTGCAACGTGTTTTTCATATCGTCTGGCTAACTCTCTTCGTAAAACTTTGCCGATGAACGTGCGCGGGAAATCATCCATGAAAACGACAAAACGCGGCACAAGATGCGATGGCAGGCGGCGCTTGCAATAAGAGATGACCGCGGCGGGCGTTGGAGATTCTTTTCCTGCAATCACAAATGCAAACGGATTCCCCGCCACGCCGACAACCGCCACCTCTTTGATTTGTGGAATTTCATAAATCACCTCCTCCACATCGCGCGGGAAGGCGGGCCTCTTTTTCAACTGGGTCGGATACCACATATCCGCTTTGCGCGCGATGATGCGGACATATCCATTCTCGTCCGCTTGCGCGATGTCACCTGTGAGAAGCCACCCGTCGTCGGTGAGAACTTCCCTGGTTGCATCTGGATTTTTCCAATAGCCCAGCATCACCTGCGGACCGCGAATTGCAAGTTCGCCAATCTGTCCCTGTTTCACATCTTTATTGGGGCGCGTCAAATCGGCAATCCTTGATTCAGTGGATGGAAGCGGAATGCCAATCGTTCCCACTTTTCTTTTATCACCAAGTGGGTTTGCATGTGTAACAGGCGATGCTTCAGTGAGTCCGTAGCCTTCTACAAGACGCCCCTTGGTTAATTTCTCAAATGCCTCCTGCACTTCAACATGCAACGGCGCGGAGCCGCTGATGCACGCCTTTATAGAATTGATGCCATACTGACGCACGCCGCGAAAATTATTGATGGCAACGTACATGCTCGGCACACCCGGGAAAACGGTCGGCTTATATCGCTTGATTGTTTTCAAGACATCGAGGATTTGAAATTGTGTTTTTAGAATCATCGCCGCGCCGAGCGCAACAGGCACATTCAACGCAGTCGTCAATCCATAACTGTGAAAGAATGGCACAACGCATAAAAATCTTTCCCTGCCTTCAATTGCTTCGGGCAGCCAGTGACGAGTCTGCAACGCGTTTGCCACAAGGTTGCGATGCGAAAGCATCACTCCTTTCGATTGCGCGGTCGTGCCGCCCGTGTATTGAATCACAGCCAGGTCTTCAGAGGCAACATCAATCGTCGGAGATTTGCTGCTGTTGCCTCCGAGCCAATTCCTCCAGCGCAGCGCGTTCTGCAAACCATAACCGCGATTGCGCCAACTCGAAATCAAATACTTCAGCAAAGACAAATAATCCGCAGGGTCGGTCAACACAATGTACGGCACACCGCTCCCCTCTTGAATTTGTCTTGCGAGTCCAGCCCACATCGAAAGCGTCACCAGCACACTCGCATCTGAATCTTTTACCTGCCGCGTCACTTCCTCTGGTTCAATCACGGGCGGAATAAAAACCGCCGTCGCGCCCGCCTTCAGCGTCCCATAAAAACCAATCGCCATTTGCGGGACGTTCGGCAGTAACAAGACAACGCGCGCGCCTTTTCCGATGCCAAGCGCGAGCAAAGCATTCGCAAAACGATTCGCTTCGTGGTTCAAGCGGCGATATGACATGCGCGCGCCTTCAAAAAATAGCGCGGGTCGGTTCGGGAATCGCCGCACCGACGACCTCAACAAATGCTGCAACGGAATATTCGGCACGCCCACCGTATACGGCACACCCTCTTCATAATTTTCCAGCCACGGGCGTTCGCTCCGAAGCGCATCACGTCCATGCTTTTTCTTTTGGGGAGCGCTGGATGATTCTCGCCACGAACGTTGACCTTCGCCTTCGAGGAATCTTTCCAAGGAGCGATTCACAGCCTCCCGCCGCTCCAACATAACCATGTGACCTGATACGCCAATATCAGCCTCTTCCGCCCCTGGAACGGATCCTGCCACCTGCTCGAACAACGGACGCTCGAACACGATATCGCGATGCCCGCGCAGAACAAGCGTTGGAACAACAATTGATCTGAACTTCTCCCATCCATTCCATATCGCCATGTTGTTCGCGTAAAAGGCTTTCAACGCGTGAGGCGGGGCAAACAACCATCTGCGCGTAAACGGCTCGGCAATTTTCAACAGCCACACGGGCAGACTCAACGCGAGTTTCAACGCGCTTTGAAGTTTGAATTGACCCGCTGTTGCAATCAATACCAATCGTTCGACTCTATCGGGATTCTTGAGCGCGTACTCCGTGACCACCGCGCCTCCAAATGAATGTCCCACCAGAACAATTTTTCCCTTTACTTTTAATAGTGTGAGGGCGGTCTCCAAATCTTCAATGACCTGGGGCATGTCATAGCCCTTACCTGGTTTGTCGGAAAGCCCGTGCCCGCGCAAATCCAGCGCGATGACGCGGTTCTCCACGGCAAACTTCTGCATCTGATAATGCCATTGCGCGGCTTGTCCCCCGAAGCCGTGAACGAAAACAAACGTCCGCTGGGGATGATCGGGCGAGATGTCAATCGCCGAAAGCCTCACCAGCGGATTTGTCGAAACGCGCACTTCATGGCGGTACAGGTCAAGGTCAATGTCCATGCAGGGAGTTTACATGAGGCGGGCATGGATGTCAATTTTGTTTCAAAAACCAAATCGGGTAGTGGCAGAGATTCTGCCATCGCCCCCACTCCACTGTCCTTAATCTTAAGCATTCGCACTTGGGCTGTAACCTTTTGGTGTGAGGTTCACCTTGACGAAATCAATTTGCGTCAAGTAACATCGGCGCTCATGCAGGAAAACTAACTGGGACTTTCGCTCAGCATCAAAGAATGCTGGAGCAAAATTCTATAACAATCAAAAATCCAAATTGAAGGAGTGGGTCATGTTCCCAAAAATTCAGAAAACTACTTTGAAGATATTGCGTCGCGTTGGCATCAAGGCATTCTTCACCTTGATCATTTTTTCGATGATAATGTCAAATGGTGTAGGCACCATTGCGGCAAAGGCAGTTGCGCAAGAAGAGGCCTCAACCGCGTCCGCGGCACAGACCGATATTTCTCATGAAATTAATCTGGGAAACTCAAAGCCAACCAGTAATGAAAATGTGCCGATCCTCTCAGAGCAGATAGCAAAACAAGCCCAACAGAACCAGGCAGAAAGGCCTGTTCGATTCAAGGTATGGGCGGAGCCTGCTATTTACACACCTGGCAAACCGATCACCCTGCATTGGAAAGTGGAAAACATGAAGTCCGCAGATTTGGATACCGCCGCAGTGGTTATCCATACGCCTGTTGGATTTACGCCCACTGATCCAAACCCAATTTATACGTCGGATGGCTTGGTAACCATATCATTAACCAGTAAAAAGGATGTTTCGGAATGGAATGTGGCGGAAGGCGCAGAATTGCCCATCTACTTCGGCCTTGACCTATTGGTGAACGATGATCTCATCAGGTCCGAAACAGTGATGGTCGAACAGGCTAAATTCTCCATAGATAAAAATACGGGCGGCAATATCAAAGGCATGAACGGTAACGTTGAAGTGGATGTGCCCGCCAGCGCTTTGGATGAATCGCTGGATTTCGATATTCGTAACCCCGCGCCAAACACACAACCTGGAGTTTCACTGACGTGGCAACCCGTGGAAATCATTGCAGTGGGAAAGAATTCCAAGAAGAACATTGATAAGTTCAAAGCGCCGATCAAAATAAAGGTGAAATATAGCGAAGATCAAATTTTGGTGTCACCGCACTTAAAGGTGGTTAGTTTGCCCATTGTTGGGCCAGTTGAA
>CAZIYY010000254.1:0-2233 GCA_964543585.1 uncultured Anaerolinea sp.
GTTGTAGTCCATCAACCGCTTGGCGATGTCGAGGGCGCGGACATCACTGCCTTCGAATTGTCCTTCCGCGACGAACTCGTGCATGCAGATTCTATCGAATGGGACGTGGTACGTATCGCGCAAGCGTGCCTGTAAATAATTTGCGTTGAGCACCGCATATTGAGCGATGTCTTTGAGTCCATCGGGTCCGTGCATGGCGATGTAGGTAAAGGAGCGGACGAAGCCGCCGCCGAAATGTCCGTTGAAGGCTTTCATGCGTCCGATGGATTTAGCGGGTTTGACATACCCATATAGTGGCGGCGTATCATCCTCGTCATCTTCGAGGATGCCAACCAATGGCTCAGGCAAAAAGTCAACGAGATGCGCGGCAACACCGACAGGACCCACGCCAGGTCCGCCGCCGCCGTGTGGGACGGAGAAAGTTTTGTGCAAATTGAAGTGCATCAGGTCGAAGCCCAAATCGCCAGGGCGGACAATGCCGAGCAACGCGTTCAAGTTCGCGCCGTCGCCGTACATCAAGCCGCCGCATCCATGCACCAACTCAATCACCCTTTCGATATGTTCATCGAAGAGACCGAGCGTGTTCGGGTTGGTGAGCATCATGCCGACGACGGTATCGTCACATGCGGCTTCGAGCGCCCTGAGGTCAACGTTGCCGCGCTCGTCGGATGGAATGGTAACGACGGTCATGCCCATCATACCGACTGACGCGGGATTCGTCCCATGCGCGGCATCGGGGATGAGCATCTTCGTGCGCTTCGCGTCGCCGCGTGACTTGTGATACGCGCGCATCATCAACACGCCCGTGAATTCGCCATGCGCGCCGGCGGCTGGTTGCAGCGTCACACCTGCGAAGCCTGCAATCTCTTTCAGCCATTCCTGCAATTGATACATCAACGCGAGATTCCCTTGCACAGTTTCAATCGGTTGTAATGGATGCGTGAACAAAAAGCCAGGCAAGCGACAGGTATCTTCGTTGATTTTCGGGTTGTACTTCATCGTGCACGAACCCAGCGGATAGTAGCCGCTATCCACGCTGTAGTTGAATTTGGAGAGATGCATGTAGTGTCGCACCACGTCCACTTCGGCGAGTTCGGGCAGAGGCAGGTCAGAGCGAAGAAGATGCTTGGGAGGCAGAGCAGTTTCAGGGACGTCTGAAGCGGGCATCGTCACGCCGAGGCGTCCTGGTGATGACAAGTCGAAGATAGTTGGTTCCACTATCTTCGCGCTGAGCGGAGGAACAGCGCGTGTCTGTTCCGCAGTCGAAGCGACGTTATTCATGGTTCACCTCCGATAATACTGCCACAAGTACGTCAATATCTTCCTTGCTATTCATTTCAGTGACGGCGATCAACAGGTGATTCGCAAGCGCTGGATAATCCTGACCGAGATCATAGCCGCCAAGAATTCCATGTTCGAGCAAATGCGCGTTGACTTCACTGGCAGGCTTGGGGCATGTCAAAACAAACTCATGGAAAAAAGTTTCAGATGAAACTTTATATCCCTTCACCTTGCTCAATTCACTCCGGGCGTAATGCGCCTTCTGATAACAGAGTTCGGCAACCTGTCGCAATCCGTTTTTGCCCAGCACGCTCAAGTAAATTGCAGTGGCAAGCGCGAGCAAACCTTGATTGGTGCAGATGTTGGACGTGGCGCGTTCACGTTTGATGTGTTGTTCGCGCGCTGTCAGCGTGAGGACATACGCGCGCTGGCCGCGATTATCAACGGTCTCGCCGACCAAACGTCCCGCCATCTTGTGGACAAAGTTCTTACGCGTCGTGAAAAAGCCGACGCTTGGTCCGCCATACCACATCGGGATTCCGAGCGGCTGACCATCGCCCACGACAATATCCGCGCCCATATTGCCTGGTGTTTTGAACATTGCCAGTGCAGTCGGATTCGCAACGACGCAAACGAGCGCGCCCTTTGCATGTGAGGCTTCGATAAGCTTTGTGTAATCGTAGACGCGCCCGAAGAAATCGGGATATTGAACGATGACGAGGCAGGTATTCTCATCAACCTGATTCGCAAACGCTTCAAGCTCGACGTTTGGGTCTGCATCTGAATCTCCTGCAGTTTCCACGCCCATACCTTGTGTGTACGTGCGGACGACCGCCCGATACTGTGGATGCACACTCGACGACATGACAACTTTTTTGCGTTTGCCGCGAAACTGTGCATACGCGAGATTCACGGCTTCGTCTAGCAACTCATTCAAATCCACGAGCTCGCG
>CAZIYY010000254.1:2243-4618 GCA_964543585.1 uncultured Anaerolinea sp.
GGCTTCGGCGGTTGCAGTCGCGCCATCGTAATGCGAAGCGTTGGACACATCCATGCCAGTCAGCGCGGACATCAACGATTGATATTCGAAGATGGCTTGCAATGTGCCTTGCGAAATCTCGGGCTGGTATGGAGTGTACGCCGTATAGAATTCACCGCGCCTCAGCATGTGGTCAATGACAGATGGGATGTAGTGGTTGTACATGCCTGCGCCGAGAAAGGAGATCAAATCACCGCGCACATTTTCGTTGGCTTGCGCGAGGTCGCTGAGTTCCGCGTACGCTTCCATTTCGGTCAGCGCGCGGGGCAGGTCTAATTTGGGGAAGCGATGTTTGACGGGAATGGCATCGAACAAGTCATCCAATGATTTAACGCCGATAGTCTTGAGCATGTCATCGCGTTCGTGAGGGGAAGTTGGGATGTAGGTCATAAAAACTCCATAGCGGTCAGCTTTCAGCTATCAGAAGACAGATTGCTGACCGCTGACTGCTGACAGGTGAATTAGTGCGTTCGCTCTTCACAATACTTCTCGTATGCGGCGGAATCCATCACGTCACCAGCGGACGCGCCTTCGAGCTGGATCATCCATGCCGCGCCGAAGGGGTCAGTGTTGATGGCTTCGGGTTTGTTGATGAGCTCTTTATTTACAGCGGCTACTTTCCCTGACGCGGGAGAATAAATTTCCGCCGAGGCTTTGACCGATTCGACAGAAGCAATCGCTTTGCCTGCTTCAATCGTCTCGCCTTCATCAACGAAAATTTCGACGAAAACGATATCTGATAACTGTGACTGGGCATAGTCCGTGATTCCGACTTTGCCGCTGTCCGCGTCGAACCATTCATCGGATTTTGCATATTTCAAATTTGCAGGGGTGTTCATGGGTTGTGATCTCCTTTGTGATTTTTCTTAACCGCCAAGACGCGGAGTGCGCCAAGGTTTGTTAAAGTCGCCAAGGATTCAAGACTGAGTATAGATAACTCGCCTAATTCCTTGTTTGAGGATTGGGGCATTGAAATTGATAAGCAATCCTAATTGCAAATGAGTCATTTTGAGGTAGGAGATTAATTGGGCTTGGTGAATGGCAGCGAGGCTTTCAACTGCCTTCAATTCAACAGGAAGGATTTTAGCTACTAACAAATCAAGCCGACCTTCACCGACTTTCCGTCCTTTGTATTCGACAGCAATTTTTACCTGCCTTTCAAACGGGATGCTTTGAGTCTCAATCTCGATACAGAGAGCCTCTTCGTACACATTTTCAGTATAGCCTGGTCCAAGAGCGCGGTGAACTTCAATCGCCGCGCCAATGACTTTACGCGCAAGTTCGTCAACCTCCTTGCTTGGTTCGGGTCTCGTGATGATTGGAAAGTTTCCTGGCGTCTTCATAAAGAATCTTGGCGTCCATGGCGTCTTGGCGGTTAAAAGATAAAGGCGCACGAAATTCATCGCGCGCCTCTGTAATTGGACCTGAGAGATTCACCAATGTGGTTTCGATACGAGCCGACGAACACGGCTCTACTCAACCACCGAGGTGTTACACCGTCGGTATCCCTGGCGGGATTTTCCAGAGTTGATTCGAGGCAGGGTCCTTTTGCCTGAGAGTTTCATCTGGTTTCGCCTTGCCAGATTTGCACCTTCGGCGTCCCTCGCTTATGGTTTCGATACGTACAAGCGCTACTCAACCATCCGCTCAGGATCTCTTCCCTGTTGCCCGTTAAGTTGTAAGTCCATTGTATGAGCGAGGAGAGGGGGAGTCAAGAGGGAAAACCAATGACCTCCAAGTTCTTCACCTTGTTAGCAGCGGCGCGAGTGAGACACCTTCGGCAGGTCTTATCACTCCCTCCACCCACCCCACACCCTATCAGCTCGGGCGGTTTCTTTCATCATCACATGCCTTTGTTCAAGCACTAAGAATTGGCTATATCACCTATATATTTTTCATCAAATTCAAATGGGGGAAACTCAGGTTCTGTGTCGGCACCTATTTTATTGTAATGTTCCCGAATTTCTTTAATTCTTTTCATCGTTTCTTTGCTGATCTTTAGACTTCTTAATTCTTTGTCATTAAGCATATTTAATGCATTGAGCATTTCAGTAAAATCGTCTTCAAGATTTTGTGTTCCACCTTCATCAACTTCGGCTGCTTGCAATCTCTCTTTGTAAGCGTTACTTATGTTTACTGCATCAGTTCGCGGAATACCATATCTAACTAATTGACATGCCACTTTAGAGTTAGTACCGTACTTAACGAATGTAGGCAAATAATCTAAATCCTTAGTCAAAGGAATGTTCCTTTGCCCTGCGGCGACATTCAGATATCGACAAATTATAGTGGATAAGACATTTTAGAGTTGAAAACAGGTTAGTTTAAGGTGTAGT
>CAZIYY010000255.1:0-4539 GCA_964543585.1 uncultured Anaerolinea sp.
CCTTTTTGCTTCTTCTTTCTTTCCACCTCACTTTGCTAAAAAGCCAAAGTCGAGGGAGTCTTTTCATCTGCCTGTCCTGGTGTCTAGATGTTTACTTGTCTTCTTGTTTACCTCGCTATGGTATCGCCAACACGGTTCCCACGCTGATATTATTCACGTTCGTAATATTATTTGCCGATGCAATCGCCGCGACAGTCGTCCCGTATTTGATGGCGATGGCGTAGAGCGTATCGCCGGATTTTACTGTGTGAGTTCTTGGGGATGAAGAACCGCCTCCACCTTCGGTGGGAATCGCCACTGCGACCGGCACCGTCAATTGATCGCCCGTTTTCAACAACTGCGGATTCGCGCTGACGAGCTCGCGCACGGTCACCCCGTATTTGTTGGCAACTGATTCAATCGTGTCGCCAGCCGCAATCGTATGTTTTTGAGGCGTCTTTGGTTTTTCAGTAATAATTTGCGCGCCCGCGAGTTTATACAAATCCTCCAAGGAACCGTTGAACAGGTCCATATCCACTTTGGCGTTAATGCCATTGACCATGCCCTTCTCGCTAAATTGCCAGAACGTCCACTTATACCAGCCGCGCGGGAGAAACGGCTGTGAGCCTTCCACATAATTATTCGGATATTGCGCGAGCCAGAGCGGATAATCCTTCGCCCAGGCGGGAGGTCCGCCGCCAGCCTCGGACAAAAAGTCCTGCAGGAAAAATTGACCCGAATAGATAATGGGTTTTTTACCAAACGCCGCCTCAACGAGATCAAGCCAGGTCTTCACGCGTGAGATGACCTTATCCTTGACCTGACCATCGTTTGACTCAAGATCGAGTACCGGCGGCAGTTCACCGTTATCATTCATTGATTTGACGTAATCAATGAACTTGGTCGCCTGCTTTTTGGGGTCCACGTTACAACGGAAGAAATGATACGCCCCTCGCAAAAGACCAGCCGATTTCGCGCCGGACCAGTTATCGTCGAAGGTGGGATCCGCATAAAAATCCCCTTCAGTCGCCTTGGCGAACATGAAGCGTTGTCCCGTCGCGCGGACTTTGGGCCAGTCAATGCCTGCATCCCAATAGGAAACATCAATACCTGGAACTGTTGCCATTTGATTCTCCTTCTGATCTTCAGATTATCAGGATAATAAGGTTAGCACAAATCGTTCACAAAAGCAACTGTTTTCTGTTTTTTCGCAATTAATTTTTATCTACCCTAGCATGAGCCTTTATGGTATAAAAATCATGTCCCTGCTGTGTTCGTGATGTTGCATTTCCCGTTTTGGGCCAACACCTAATAAAAGGATCTCCAACTCCACATAGAAATAACGCGATAGGCCTGAGCCAAGGCGGCGTTTCTGGGTAGGGATCCACCTGCGAAAGCAGGTTCAAAACTCGGCAACACACGGCATTGGCGGGGAATCGAATGTATAGACCCTAAGGGTACGCTTCGCGAAAACCCTTAGGGTCTTATTATTTTCATTGAGATTGATGTATCGCAATTGCAGCGCGCAGACCTGATTCGAACGCGCCCTGAATCCACGCATGATACAACGACGCGTGCTCTCCCGCAAAGTGGATTCGTCCCTCAGGTTTGACAATCTCATCATGCAAGAGAGTTTGTTGACCTGGATCAAATAACGCGAACGCGCCGCCTGCGAATTCATCGTCGTGCCACATCCATGACGCGCCGACCTCGAACTCTTTGATGATTTGTGGATGGATTTCAGCCACATCATCTAGCGCCTGAACGATTCGGTCGTCAGGTTTGAGCGAACCCCAGCGCTGCGCGTCTTCGGACCATGTATAACTGGCAAGGATCACGCCGCGGCCGGTTTCGCGTCCATGATCGGGATAATACAAGTTACGGATCGGCAAATCGGTTAATGTCCCGCCGCCGAAGATTCCATCGTCTTCCTCCCAGAAGCGGCGTTTGCACTGGAACAAGATTTTTGCCGATGCATCGTAATGCAACTGGCGGATCGCGCGTTGCTTGGCGCGCGGAAATGGCTTGAGCGCCTCAACGTGACGCAGGACAGGAAAAGGGACAGCGATAATTGCATAATCACCTGTCTCGGTAAATTTTCCAGCAGAAGTTTGATAATGAATAGTTACATTATCAGGCGATTGATCCATCGCGATCATCTTCGCGCCGAAACGGATGAACTCTTTGAGTTCAGGTAAAAAGGCGTGAGGCAGGCGGTCTGTGCCGCCTTCTATCTCGATCATGTCCGTGTAGCAGTTGCCCGAATCTTCGCGAAAGAGTTCAAGGAAGGATGAGTTCATCACCGACTCTTGATTTGCAAGCAGACCAAACATCTCGATCATGCCTTCTGACCAGCCGTTGACTTCGAGAAACTCACGCGTGGAATATTGGTCATATTTTGCAACGATCTCCTCCCAAGCCAAATCGCCATTTTTCTCCAAATTGTCAATGAGAGGTTGAATGGCTTTCATATACATGCGGCTTGCTGTCTGACCCTTTTCTTGATCTGATACATCGAAACCAAGGAGAGACGGATCTGCATTTGCCTGGGAAGCACGGACTTTGTTCCCTCCCATGTAATAATACGCGTGGGGATTGTCCATCGTGAAATCGCTGGTGATGAGGCCAAACTTCCCGATATATTCCATCGTCAATGTGTGGGCGCGCGGGATGCGCATCGCGCCGACTTCAGCGTACAGTCCTTCCGTGAACGGATCGCGCAGCGTGTAGACGCGTCCACCCACGCGCTGTTGCGCCTCGAGAATGATTGGGATGTGACCCGCGCGCTTTAGTTCGTATCCAGCCGCAAGCCCCGCGAGACCCGCTCCTACAATCACTACTTTCCTGGGTTCGCGATCTCCAAATTTCTTTCCGATCCCCTGTTTTACAACGTCAACATAATCCTGGATGGAACGCTCGGAATGCATGAAAGCCTCCAAAAATCAAAGATGCTGAATCATATCCAACATCAATACAAAATACAATCACCCATTTCATACTTGACGAAGCAAGGTGATGCGTGTACAATCGCCGCCATTAACAATTGAATAACGGAGATTTAGCGGCTGGGTCTTTCGTAGGACAAATTGCAAATTTGTCCAACAAAAGATCACGAGGTGGAGGTTCCCCCGTGCGAACGGGATGCTAATCGTCCTCCTTCTCCCTCTTCTTCTAGGAGAGGGTTGGAGTGAGGTCGAGAAAATCGGATTGATCAGCGGATGCCTCTGGAGTTTGTCACGGACTCCCTTCTCCCTTCCAAAGAAAGCGTAAGGCAACAGGTTTAAAAAAACTGTGTTGCTTGAGTCGAAAACCAGGCGGCAACGACTGGGACAAGACAAGCGCAGTGATACAGGTGTATCGCATCTGTTTGGATTTGGAAGGGCTGTCTTTTTTTAATGCTGAGTCATTCAACAGGCATGCCCGCGCATGCCTGTTTTTGTTTTCATTTCAATTGGCTCCTGCCGCCGTCCTCGGCGGCGAGGACGCCGCCGAGAGCAGGAATGAAATGAGCAAGAATCGGGTCGGCAGAAACGAAGGATGTTCATAGAATAGGATCAAAAGGAGAAACTATGAACACACAAATCAATCTCAAACAAAGTTCTGAAGATTACCTGCGAATCGAGCAGGCGATCCTGTACCTTGAAAATCATTATAAAGAACAACCGGGTCTTGATGATGTGGCGGCAAATATCGGATTGAGTGAATATCATTTTCAAAGATTATTCACGCGTTGGGCGGGTGTCAGCCCGAAACGCTTCCTGCAATTTCTGACGAAGGAAGGCGCGAAGGATTTGCTCAACCAATCGGAGAATCTGTTGGACACCACGCATCAAGTTGGACTTTCGAGCCTGGGTCGGCTCCACGATTTATTTGTCAACGCTGAGGCTGTTTCACCCGGCGAATACAAATCGCGTGGCGAAGGCGTGACCATCCGCTACGGACTGCACGCTTCGCCGTTCGGAAAATGCCTGGTCGCCGTTACCGAGCGCGGCATCTGTCACCTGGGCTTTGTACAAACGAGCGAAGGCGACGCGATTGATCACCTCGTGTCGGATTGGAAGAACGCAAAGATGATCGAGGATTACCGGTCCACTGCCTCTCTCATCGAGCCGATCTTTGATTTGCGCTACAACAATCACGGCAAGCCGCTGAACGTCCACTTGCGCGGCACGAACTTCCAATTGAAAGTATGGGAAGCGCTGCTCAAGATCCCTGCGGGCGCGGTAACAACTTACGAAGGCATCGCATCAAGAATAGGACAACCCACCGCCATGCGCGCCGTAGGAAGCGCAGTTGGGCATAATCCAATTGCGGTGCTGATACCGTGCCATCGCGTGATACGCAAGGTCGGCGAGTTTGGAAATTACCGTTACGGCGCGTTGAGGAAGAAGGCGTTGCTGGCAAGAGAGTTTGTGAATACATCGGTGGTCGAGTAGCGACGAACGGAGTGAGGAGCGTATCGAGACCACCCTTTACCAAAAAGTTCTCTTGTAATATGTTGGTCCCGGGGTAACCCTCCCGTAAAATGATACCAGTGAAAAGTAGAAAACTCATGGCAAA
>CAZIYY010000256.1:0-3750 GCA_964543585.1 uncultured Anaerolinea sp.
TCGCCATGGGCGCGGATGACGCCATTCTCGTATCAGACCCCGCGTTGAATAACATCGACACTGTCGGCGCGGCGCGTGTCCTCGCAGCGGCCATCAACAAAATCGGTGGCGTGGATATGGTTGTCTTTGGTCGTCAGACGCTGGATAACGGTTCAGGTCTCACACCCACGCAAACAGCGCGCGTCCTCGGGTGGCCGATGCTTGGGTTGGCTGGGCAGATCAAAGTCGACGCGGGAAGCGTGCAGGTCGAACGAGTCATCGAGGAAGGTAGGCAAATCGTCAAAGCGAACTTGCCCGCCGTGGTCAGCGTCGTCCAAAGCATCGGCGAGCCGCGCTACCCGTCGTTCATGGGAATCCGCAAAGCCTCGAAAGCAGAAATTCCCATTTGGTCATTGAGCGACATCGGCGCTAGCGCGCCCGTGCCCTTCGTAACTCGCACAGAGCTCATGAACCCGCCTAGCCGCGAATCAAGCGTTGAGATCATCACAGGCGAAAGCCCTGCCGAGATCGCCGAAAAACTTGCTGACAAAATCCTTGCGGAGAAAGTGCTATGAAAATTTTTGTATACATCGATCACTTCAAAGGCGAAGTGCAACCTGCTTCGTGGGAGGCGCTCGGTCTAGCAAAAAGTTTCGGTTCGGCGACCGCTTTAGTGTTTGGTTCAAATGTAGATGATGTAGCGAAAGCCGCGTTGGAATATGGCGCGGATGAAGTCTTGCTAGCAGATGATTCTGCTCTTTTAGATTATCGTGCTGAGACGTATGCCTCTACGCTCTCCGCGCTCGCCTCTTCCTTTAGCCCTGACCTGATTCTGTTCCCCACAACGACTCGTACCCGCGAGTTCGCCGCCATGTCCGCAGTGGATTTGAACAGCAATGTCATTACTGACGCCACTGCCCTTGAAGTCAATGGCGACAGTATTGTTGTGACTCGTCCAATTTATGAAGCGAAGTTATTTGAAAAAGTGACCGCCTCGAGCAAGCCGCAATTTATTACGTTACGCGGACGCGCCTTCCCCAAGCCTGAGCAACAGGAAGGTAAGACTGGCACGATCACAAAAGTGGACGCAAAGACCGACGCGCTTACAAGTGTTGAAGGCTACAACGTTTCGGAAGTTGGCGTGAGCCTGAATGACGCCGGTATCATCGTCTCAGGCGGGCGCGGCGTATCGAATAATCCGTCCCTGCAACCGCCTGCCGGTCTCGACGACAAGCAGGCAGAAATATGGAGAGCGCAACAAGGCTTCACATTGGTCGGTCAACTTGCCTCCGTTTTGGGCGGTGCGGTCGGCGCGTCACGCGCGGCAGTCGATGCAGGTTATATTCCCTATTCCAATCAAGTGGGGCAGACAGGCAAAGTCGTCGCGCCTGATCTGTATGTCGCGTGCGGCATCTCTGGCGCGATCCAACATCTCGCGGGAATCCGTTCTGCGAAGATGGTCATTGCCATCAACAAGGATGCTGATGCGCCGATATTCAAAGTCGCGCGCTATGGCGTGGTGGGGGACTTGTTTGTCATCGTCCCCGCGTTGACAGAGGCATTTCGGAAAAAACTTGGTAAATAAGTAGGCAAGTAAACAGGTAAACAAGTGAAGACCTCCAAAACCATTTGGTTAAGGAGGTCTTTGTTCTTCTGTGAAGGGGACGCTGCGACTACAAGCTTTCCGCCATTTCCTTGAACCGTTCCATATCCTTCTGTGTGCGCTTGACGAGGTTCTTTTTCATCAATGGTCCCATGATCTTCATTACCAGAGTCTTGAAGGTGAACTCGGTCTCCATCACCCATAGGGTTTGGTCTTTGCCCTGTTCGACAAACATGTTTTTGATAACGTTGTCTGCAAAATTATTTTCGTAAACGCCGTCGAAGCTGTTGGGTTCGTCGCTATGAGTGATCTTTTCGATCAACGTGAACTCGCGCCCGCCTTCCTCATAAGTCAACTTTGAGACCGCGCCGGGCTGACCTGGCGTGCCACTCACAGGCTCAAACTTGGTCAGCGTGGTTTGCCATTTCTTCAAGTTCTCCGCGTTGTCGAAGGCTTGCCACACTTCCGCTTTGAATTTGTTTATGGGGAGTTCAAGTTTGAATTTCATGATGGTCTCTGATCTTTTGGAGTCCGACGGCAAGCCGTCGGAAGATTCAGGAGCAAGCTCCTGGACTCAGAATCTTATTTTGAAAACTCCTCTTTTTGGAATCGCTCGTACCCCTTCTTCGCAAGAGCGGAGAGTTCCTTGAACAGTTCAGGTTCAACACTCTTGAAGTTGAAGCAGGATTTTCCCTGCATGTGCTTCTTGAGTTCGGGGCTGATGTCTTTGAGCAAATCAGGGTACATGTAAACTGGCATGAGATAAAAGGAAACGTAATTCTTTTTGATCTGCGCGGAGCCGAAGAAAAGTTCCTTTTTCCATTTCTGGCTGTAGGGACCATCGAGGTAATAAGCGTCCATCGAGTCTGCTTTGAGCGTGAGTCTTTTTGAATATGGCTTGAGGATGGATTTGAGTTGCTCAAAGACGAGTGGGAAGTTGGTTTGAGGGGACATATACACTCCTTATGGTACTACTGCATTGATCCTTATATAAATCGGGTCGCCGAACGCAAGTCCATCGGGGTCGAATGCCTGCCAGGCGCTTTCGTATTCTCCGTCTGTGAATGGCGCGGTGAAGAGAATTTGTATGGTGGCCTGTGTGCCTGCGCGGGCGGGGTAGAGGGCAACCTCCTCAGGCGCGTCAAGGATGGCTCCGCCGACGTGTCTCAGGCGGTAGTCGGAATTCCAGTTGCAGGTGCCGCTGTTTTCGACGAACCACTGCTTGTCTATGGTTGAGCCATACGTAATGGATGTGCCGTCCGAGATGGTGAGGTCGCTGACGAAGGCGAGATTGTTGGAACATTCATCCGGATTAATTGTTGGGATGATCGTTGGCAAAGGAGTTGACTCAACGACAACAACCTGTTGCGTGGGATTGATGATGAAGGTCGGTTCGATGAGCGGGGCTTGGATGGTCGGCGGGCGGAAGGGAGTCGCTGTGGGAACAGGGGAGCAGGCTGAGGCGAGGAGAAGAGTCGAGATAACGGTAAGCAGGCCGAGGCTGGGAACGAATCGTCCTGAGCGTGGTCGAAGGATCATCATGAAAAAAGGGCGACCATGAAGGTCGCCCCTACGAGGGATTCTATTCTTCGTCCGAACTGCCGCCTGAGTCGTCGCTTACGCCGATTTCAAGCGGGATGGCGATCTCGCCGCTGAGGGATTTCTGACGGATGACCGCATCTATTTCGTTCATCAGACCGAGATTTTGGCGCAGGTAATCCTTGGCGTTCTCGCGTCCCTGACCGAGACGCTGATCCCCATAGGAGAAAAACGCGCCGCGCTTTTGAACGACTTCGAACTTTGTGGCGAGGTCGAGCACGTCGCCCGATTTGGAGATGCCTTCGTTGAACATGATGTCGAACTCGGCGGTGCGGAACGGCGGAGCGACCTTGTTCTTGACGACCTTGACGCGCGCCGCATCCAAGCCATCAAGGTCGGCGATGACTTCATCGCCGACCTTGATGGCTTGGATGCGGCGCACGTCGAGACGAATGGATGCGTAGAACTTGAGAGCTTGCCCGCCTGTGGTGGTTTCGGGGTTGCCGAACATGATGCCGATCTTCTGGCGAAGTTGATTTGTGAAGATGACTGCGGTCTTGGTCTGGTTGATCGCGCCTGAAAGTTTACGGAGCGCCTGCGACATAAGCCGCGCCTGCATACCCATGGAT
>CAZIYY010000256.1:3760-4478 GCA_964543585.1 uncultured Anaerolinea sp.
AACGATCATGGATTCAAGACTTGCGGTATTCGGATCGCCCATATCGCCTTCGATCTCAGCCTTGGGAACGAGCGCGGCAACCGAGTCGATGACGATCACATCCACGCCGCCGGAACGGACGAGCGTTTCGGTGATCTCAAGCGCCTGGTCGCCTGTGTCGGGTTGTGAGACAAGTAGGTTGTCAATGTCCACACCCACGCGGGCGGCGTAGGAGGGGTCGAGCGCGTGTTCCATGTCAATGAACGCGGCGACGCCACCTAGCTTCTGTGCCTCCGCAATTACGTGCTGACAAATCGTCGTTTTGCCCGAGGACTCAGGCCCATAGATTTCGGTGATGCGTCCGCGCGGGACACCGCCGACACCCAGCGCAATATCGAGTGATAACGAGCCAGTGGGGAAGACTTCGGTTTGCATGAAGTGAGCCTCACCGAGGCGCACGATGGAGCCGTCGCCATAGCGTTTGAGGATATCGCCAACGGCTTTATCTAGCACAGCGCGCTTTGCGCCATCTATGTTGCGATTAGTTGCCTGCTCTTCAGCAGTGGCAGTGGTTTTGGATTTTCGAGGGGACATGTTTTATTCTCCAAATACAAGGTGTAAGGGTCAAATTGTGTGTAGCCGAAAGTATAGCACAGATGTTCTGGGCGTCAAGGTACTAAGGTAAGGGGAGTGGCTAAAAGAATGGGCTAAAATAGAGCGATGAAAAGATGTCCACATT
>CAZIYY010000257.1:0-4389 GCA_964543585.1 uncultured Anaerolinea sp.
TTTGTCTACTGCATTCAGGACATTTTTGATGTCCACTAAAACGGGGGAAGATCAGTTCTGTTTCAGATAGGAGGGTGAACTAAGTTATCAAATGCAAGAGCAGCCCTTTAGACCTAACATGAATGTAATGTAACATAAGTTTCTTGATGCTGTCTTGTGTCGCAGTTGTCCAGATACTTAATTCAATATCTGGAAGCTCCTCTGCGGGGGAAATTAGAACCCATCCACCCAAGGACATCATATTGCAATCAGGTTCTTTTCCGGTTGCGCAAAATCAGGAGACATTAATGTTTTCAGTAAAGTCAAAGATAGAAATGGTAGTTCACACGTTATTGACCGCGGTGATTTTATTCAACGCGCTGGTTCCAAGCACGGCCACTGCGATGTCATTGTTAGATACCGAACAGGCCGACTTATCATCGATAAGCTCACAAGGAGTCAGAGGGTTCGGAGACAAATTATCTTCGCTCAGTTCATCTAGAACTGCTCTGCAGCAAATTATGCCTGCTGTTACGGCAACAAATACCGGAGCCCCAACACCAGAACTCTTAGTGACTCCAACTGTTTCACTGGAAATCACTGCCACACCACCTGAAATGCTGGTTACAAGCACTGCTCAGGAAACTACCCCAACACCAACTATCACACAAAACCCAAGCGAGACTGCTACGCAAACATCCGCACTGGCACCCGCGGCAAGTCAGCCGCCTCTGCTCTCCTTCAAACTTTCAGTTGCCCCGGAACAAGCCGCGCCAGGCAATGAAGTGACATTTACGATTGAGATCGCTAACAATGGGCAGACCTCGGCTGTGGGTCTGCTCTTTTCCAATATCCTGCCAGGGCAATTTGGCAATGGGCAAAACGGATTCAAGGGTTTCAACTTCGACCCACAAAGTCGCCTACTCACTTGGCGTGGCACTCAGGCAGGTGTGACGACATTGGCTTCAGGGCAGAAACTTACGTTGACATATGCGGTCAAGGTGAATGCACAGCTCGACGAGGTGCAACTGGTTGACTCTGCAACTTTTAGCGCCGCTGGATTAGCTGAGCCGCTTTTAGCTGAGGCAACTCTCTCCATACTTTCATCGAAGAAATATCTGACGATGCTTGACTCCAAAGGTGGTAAAGCTGAGGGGCTGAATGGTCGCATTCAGGTAAATCTTCCCAAAAACGCGATAGATACACCGAATGGTTTGCTTATCCAGGATCTCAACGATGGTGAAGTAGTTGAAGGTGATCAGCCGTGGTTGAAGTTCGCTCTCGAGTTGCGCGAACCGAAATCTGAAAATGCACAATCAATTAACTTTGCATTCGTTGATGAGACTTCTTCTACTGAACCATCCCCCACTGCAACTACACAGTCGTCTGCAGTAACAGGAGGAGGACAAATAGGAGTATCACCGGAACAGGATCGCATCATTCCTCTCGAGCCGGTCGAAGCGCAATTCGACCAGCCCGTCGAGATCGCAGTATCATTCGATGGTCTCACAGACCTAGCCACAATGGGCGCGGACATTACGCCATTCCTAACGACGTTGGACGAAGCCTCCGGCACGTGGGTGCGCGTGCCTTTGAAGACGATTGACCGGGAAGTAAACAAAATCACAGCCGAAGTGACGCACTTCTCCACCTGGGGCGTGGGCTTTGGACCTTCCTTCCCGCAGAACGGGGCAAATGTATTACTTTTCGATACCGCTTATCCCGCCCTGTTCACGGGGCGTTCCCGTTATTCCATTCCCATCTGGACGCCGCCCGGACGAAACGGCATGGAACCTTCGCTGGCATTATCCTACTCCAGCGGTTCGGCGGATGGAGTGTTGGGGGACGTTCAAGCGCCGTGGGTTGGCATGGGCTGGAGCATCGATACCGCTGAAATTGCACGCAAGATCACCAATGGGGGTTGCACGCCCTGCGGCGGCGGTTCCTATGGCTACGAAGACAAATTCCTTCTTCTGCTCAATGGCACAGGCTATGAACTCCTCCCTAACGCCACCACGCCGGGCCGCTATCACACAAAGGACGAAAGTTTCCTGTATATCCAGCGTCATAACGACAGCCTGGGCAATAACAGCCCGGCGGCAACGAATCTGACGGGTGAATGGTGGGAGGTGGTGGAAAAGGATGGCACGCGTTGGAGACTTGGATATACTGCCGGTTCGGAACAACGGGCAGCGATGAAGGGCTACCCTGGTACCAACCCCCTGCCTGCCCCGTGGGCGACGCTGGGTTATGCCGGTCATGCTACAGATGTCGTGGCGGCGCGCTGGCGCGTCGACCAGGTAACCGACACGTACGGCAACCGGATGACTTTCACTTACTTCGAAGAGCCTCGCACTGCAGCAGGTGTCAATTATGACCAGGCGAGTTATATTGACACGATTTCCTATACCGAATACACATCAGGCACTCCGGCTACAGGAGGCTATTCAGTAATGTTCGTGCGCGAAGACCGCGCGGGGAACGATGTGCCTGCCGCTGCAGCGCAAACCGATTGGGATAATTGGGATACGAAGCGGTTGGACCGCATCGATGTCAAATATGGAGCGAACGTTGTCCGCACGTATGACTTGGGCTATACTATACGCTCTTATACAGATGGCGTGACCTGGCAAACGACAACACTAACCTCAGTGGCGGTCTCCGGCGGCGGTATCAACGCACCTACTACAATCTTTGGATACATTGATCAGAATAATCGCGCTGCGAATGGGTCGGGCTCGATAGAATGGGCATACCCGCGCCTGGAGACGATCAACAATGGCTGGGGCGGCACATCCACTTATGTTTATGAAAATGACGGACGCGCATATACTTCCTGGTACAACTGGCGCGTGAACGAGTTCAGGATCGCAGATGGCGTAAACGCTTATCCAATGAAGACCACCTTCGCCTACAGCACCCCCTGCTACGACGACACAACCGCAGGTTGGTGTAACACCGGCAATATCGGCGGGTTGATCGGTTATGGACAGACCACGGCGACAAACTTATCCTTCGGCGGCGGGGTTCGCGAGAAAGCGATCCATAAATTCTATACGTATCAGGATTGGTACGGATTGGAATACGAGACGCTATTTCAGGACTCAGCTGGCACGACCCTTCGCAAGACTATTACTGGATGGGTCGCTGTTGAAACGGGTGGAGACCTATCCGGCATTAACTTCAGGTATGCTAACACAGTGGAAGAGTACCTGCTCGTCCCCGGTACCGGCCTGGTTCGGGTCAGCCACACATCGTACGACTACAGTCAGTACACAGGTACCCTGACGACTGAATATTATTACGATGGCAATCTCACTTTGTATCGCCAGACGGATTATGAATACGTAACCAACACTTCTGCCTCGGTATGGATCCTGAATACCGTCTCGCGGCGCACCCTCAAGGATGCGAATGGAGCGATACTTTCCCAACAAGGATATGCCTACGATGATCAATTGCCGGGAGTTGGCGGAGCACTCCTCACCAAGGGGAGACTCACACTCAGCCGCGTGGTAAATGGCACTCAGACGATCGACACCAAATATGTCTATCTTAATCCTTTTGGAAACATCGACGAAACGCGCCTCTATAAAAACTATGGCACAACCGGCAGTCAGCCGAGCGGCGCGTATCTTCCCAACACAATCTTTTACGACGACGCTTTGCTAACATACGTCACATCAACAAGAAATCCGTTGATGCAGGTTACCCTCACCGGTTACGATTATGGATTGGGATTACCGACCACGGTCACCGACCCGAACGGGAATACCACGACGACCGCGTACGATGGCCTGGGGCGGGTCACCTCCGTGACATATCCGGGATATGGCCAGGCAAACGTGAAATACACCTACCCAACACCGTCTGGTAACCCACTGTCTGTAAGCGCGCCCTTTAAGCTAACAATGGAGGTACGGGATGACACAATCAGCAACTATCGCACCGCCTACCAGATTATGGACGGCTTGGGCAGAGTCGTTCAAACCAAGAGTCCGGATGAGACCGGCAGCAATTCAGTCGTTACGGATACAACCTACGACGCGGTGGGGCTGCCCAGGTATGCGGGCTTGCCGCGCACATTGAGCGGCACGGGCGGAGTTTACTCCGCGCCGAGTTGGGGGAGTTTCCCGTTCACTGTGACAGATTATGATGCGCTGCGAAGAACAGCCCTGGTTACTTATGCGGATGGCGCTGACGAAACCTTCACGTACTCGGGCTTGCGGACAACGGCGATAGACCGCAACAGCCACAAGAAGGTGCAGGAAAACGACGCCTGGGGGCGGCTGAAAAAAGTGGAGGAATACACCGGCAATAGCACAGGCACATATGCACTGTATGCCACCACGAATTATGAATATGACGAGCGCGACCTGCTCAAAACCGTGACCGACGCGGCAAGCCCCT
>CAZIYY010000258.1:0-4384 GCA_964543585.1 uncultured Anaerolinea sp.
CTGATGCAACGTTACTTCCCATAGTAACATTTACCGTGATGCAATTCGCCGATTCCGAGGTTTTTGAAAACGCGATATAATAGAACATATTTTCGATATAATTACAATCAATTTGAACATCGACTGAAGGAGAAAATGTCCGACTACGCGATTGAAACACAAGACCTTGGGCGCGTCTACAAGATCCGCGGCAACAAGAAGGAAAGCCAGCTTCGCAAGGAACTGGTCGCTTTGGAAAAGGTGAACCTGACTGTGGAACGCGGCGAACTGTTCGGGCTCCTCGGACCCAATGGCGCGGGCAAAACGACCCTGATCAAAATCCTCACCACGCTCCTTGCCCCCTCCTCCGGTTGGGCGCGCGTCGCGGCACATGATGTGATCCGAACCCCTAACCTGGTCCGTCCCCGCATCAACATGGTCTCTGGCGGAGAATCTTCGGGATACGGCTTGTTGACAGTGCGCGAAAATCTGTGGATGTTCTCGCAATTTTATGGGATGCCGTCCAAAGAAGCCAACGAACGCATTGTTGAATTGTTAACGCTGGTTGGGCTGGAAGATCGTATTCATACCAAATCATCAGACCTCTCAACAGGTTTGCGTCAGAAGATGAATATTGTACGCGGCTTCCTCACTGACCCCGAGGTGCTCTTCCTCGACGAGCCGACTCTAGGATTGGACGTAGGCGCGTCGCGCGATGTCCGCAAGTTGATCCGCGGCTGGCTGGATGCAGACAAGAAACGCACTTTGCTTCTCACGACGCACTACATGGTGGAAGCAGAAGAACTTTGTGACCGCGTGGCGATCATCAACAAGGGTCGCGTGCTGGCTTGTGATACTCCTGCCAACCTCAAGCGAAATCTGCAGCGCGATGCGATTTTCGAGATCGAAACGAGTCCGCTCAACGGGTTGACAAACAAAATGCTGGCAGACCAGCCCGAAGTCAAGAAAGCCGCGCTGACCGAAACAGAGACCGGCGCGAAGCTGGAACTGGTGCTCGTGGATGAATCCGCATTGGCAACGGTCATCAATATCCTTACCCAGAAGAATATCAAGGTCATGCGTTTTACCAAACGTGAGCCCACACTTGAAGATGTCTTTATGGATCGGGTTGGTCAAAGAATGGAAGACGTGGAGAAGGAGGAGTCGCCGAATGAAAGCAAATGAGTCGCTGGCTTTATCCGCATCCGAAAAAGTGACAGGTTGGAGATTGTTCCTAAAAACCATCCTGGCGCGTTCCTACCCGCGTATTATTGGACAACAACGTGAGAAGTCATGGATCTTCTTTGAGATCTTCATGCCTATGCTGGCTGTTGCCGCGTATGTGTATGTCTATCGCGCAATCGGCGCGCCTGAAGAATATGTAGGCTTCGTGGTGGTCGGCGGCGCGATGACAGCTTTCTGGATGAACGTGTTGTGGAGCATGTCCAGCCAGTTGTATTGGGAGAAAGAGCAGGGTAATCTTGCCCTGTACATCATGGCGCCCAATTCAATGATGGCGGTCCTACTTGGCATGGCATTAGGCGGATTGGTTGCGACTGCCATGCGTGCAATTGCGATCATCGGTCTTGGCATGTTAATGTTCCAGGTGCAATTTACCGTAACCAGTTTCTCACAATTGTTCGCTGTGTTTTTCCTCGCGATGACGGCGTTGTATGGAATGGGCATGATGAGCGCATCGCTCTTTCTGCTTCTCAGCCGTGAAGCGTGGCACATCTCCAATCTCGCACAGGAACCGATCTATCTCGTTTCAGGATTCTACTTCCCGATCAAGTCCTTCAACTTCTGGGTCGCCGCGGCAGCCTCGTTCATTCCTCTCACACTCGGGCTGGACGCAATGAGGCAATTAATATTTCCCTCAGGCGCGGCGCTCGGTTTCTTAAACGTGAGGATTGAAATCACTGTGTTAATCGCATTGTGCATTGTCTTTCTCATTGGAGCCAAATTCCTGCTCGATTATATGGAAAGACTCGCCATACGTGAGGGACGCATTACGGAGAGCAGGCGATGATGTCATTGCGAGGACGATGTTCTTCCGACCGAAGCAATCTCCCCATCGAGTTGAGGATTGCTTCGTCGGGCTAAAGCCCTTCTCGCAATGACATATAACACGGAGAACTCATGAATCCCTCTGAATCTTATCGATCATTCCGCATGGCAACCTGGCTTGGCTGGCAGGTCGAGTCGAATTGGACCGATCCGTTCCTCTTCGCGATCTATGTCATCATCAAACCGCTGGCGGCTACAGCCATTCTCGTGGTGATGTACAGCATTATCACAGGCGGCGATTACGAGTCGCCTCTCTTCCCATACATTTATCTCGGCAACGCGTTCTACATCTATGTCGGCGCGGTGATGTCGGGGGTCTCATGGGCAGTGATCGATGACCGCGAACATTACAAGACACTCAAATACATGTATATCGCGCCGATCAACATTCCGTTCTACTGGCTCGGGCGCGGTGTGTCGCGTTTCCTGATCGGCACTGTGGCAGTCATCATCACGCTGGGCGTAGGCGCATTGTTCCTTCATCTTCCGCTCGACCTCATGCAGGTCAACTGGGGATTGTTTTTTGTGTCCCTCATCATCGGAGTTGCCATGCTCGCCATGATGGGCCTGATCCTTGCAAGCATCACACTCATGGTCGCACACCACTTCTTCATGATTGGTGAGGCGGTGGCAGGCGCGCTCTATCTTTTCAGCGGTGCCATCTTCCCTCTTGAAGTATTGCCCACGTGGCTTCGCCCCGTCGGGTATGCCATGCCCATCACCTACTGGCTTGAACTGATGCGCCGCTCGCTCATCGGTGAAGTCGCGCAAGCCTTCCCTACTCTCGCACAATTCAGCAACCTGCAGCTCATTGGCATCCTGTTTGGCTTAACGGTAATCTTCGCCATCTTATCCCTGCTCATCTTTCGCTGGTGCGATTATCGCGCCCGTGAACTCGGATTGATTGACCGTGTGACGAATTACTGACCTGAAGGTGCGTCGCACCAAACGGACAGGATTTTTCCTTGCCAGGCAAGAAATCCTGATTGAGCAGACGCTTCCTGTCAATGAGGTGCGACGCACTCGCGCGAATCTAAACTATAATCTCACCATCGAGACCTTAATCCTCGGTGGTGAGATTTTATGAAGACGAAAATGCAAGCCCCAAATCCCATTTATGTTGGCGAACTTAATAACACTCCGATTGGAGACCTGCGCCTCGCCGCCTCAGACTTTGGCTTGGTCGCCGTTGAATGGGTTGGCTCTCAGCCCCAATTTGATTCCCATCTCGCGCGCCTCAAGCGACCCATCCAGCCGAATGAGAAGAAGATCGCCCCTTACGCAAAAGAACTCCGCGAATATCTGGGAGGTAAACGCAGTGCCTTCACGATCCCCATAGACTGGACTTTATTCCGCCCGTTTCAAAGAGAAACCTTGCAGATCGTATTTAGAATCCCTTATGGAGAAACGCGCACTTACGGGGAAATCGCAAACCAACTTGGTAAACCAAAGGCCTCACGCGCGGTTGGGCGTGCCAACGCCACCAACCCCATGCCGCTGGTCATTCCATGTCATCGAGTCATCGGAATGGACGGAAAACTGCACGGCTACGGTGGCGGCGAAGGACTAAAGACAAAGGAATGGCTTTTGAAGATGGAAGGTGCGGTAATGGCGTGATGATATCAACAACGGGCGCTTAAGTTTTGGCTCGTCAGCTTCGCGGATGTAATACTCGCGGGCGATGTCAGGGTCAATGGAATAGTTGCAGCTAAATACAACCAAACTTCACTTCAGGCAGTCCCTGATAACCTGGATACTCCTGAACCATTTGAATAATCAATCGAAATAGTTCCCTGAGCCGATCTGCTTTCGCGGTTGTCGGTTGGACTATGTTATCTGTCCAACGGATTGAAGTTCTCGACTCACCATTCTCAACCATCAAATCATAATTATAGGGTGAAGATATCATCACCACTTCCCCAACGAGAGGCTTCGGGACTTCAAACACTTCGGGATAACGCGCTACATTGATTTCAACCATTTTCCCGTAAATCATCGTCATTTGCTCGTCTGAGAGTCTCAAGGGAATGGTAATGGATGGTTCAACGACTCTATCCTGGGTAAATTCCCTCTTGAGGGTATCAAGCTTATCCATACTGCAAGACCCAAACTCGAACACGAAACCAAAATTTGGTTCTGGCTGTGCTGGCCAGACGGCAGAATTACAGGCGAAAAGCAGGCTCGCTTGAAGCAAAAGTAAAATAGAGAGGAATGACTTCTTCAACGGACCAAGGTCTCTCATGGTTGCACTCTGCTTTTATGATAAATGATGCACAACTGTTACTACTGACTGTCTCATAATTTGGTAAAGTTTTCTGGATGTGCTAAAACTATAGCA
>CAZIYY010000259.1:0-4363 GCA_964543585.1 uncultured Anaerolinea sp.
CTGACTGCGAAGCGTGTCTATTTATCATTGGTATATAAAATGGGTACTTGACAAAGCTGTAACATGAAACGCGTATCAAAATTATGATGCCCGGCTGCCCGAACGTCCAAAAGATTGCCTTTCGGATTTAGCGTATTAAAGTAACCGGCCCAATCAAGCCCTCCATCTACTTTGGGACGCTTTAAGACATTTCCCATAGCATCTGGGCCAAACCCAGGACCATTCTGAGCCAATGCTGCTGCAATCAGCTTATCCCTTTCACTGCAACTATCACATTTCTGTGTCACTGAATCAATTCGTTTGGTCATTGCTTGAACAGCAACTGATGGATCCTCCTGATCGCCTGTAAGTCCGTAGGTCTTCATTTCATTATCAGTTACTTGCGCGATTCCTAGACCCGAACTTGATGGCCCTTTTCCAAAAACACTTCTAATTGCATTATAAGCGTTGATGACTGGTCTATGATCCCAAGGTGCAAGCCATTCACTTTGAACAGCAATCCCCGCGGCCACCCTTATGTCATCTGTTTTCGGGTTCATATATTTTTCCACAGTTCTAATGCCCCTATAATCGGGAACTAACCCAAACCAGTGGGCAGAAAAGATGCCAGCGACAATTCCACCTGCAATAGCATAACATATTGGACAATGCCCACTTGGATCGCTGTACTTGACAGGATCATTGTTAGCATAAGCATATCTATCCCAGGCTTGCGAATTCCCTGCACCTGGTACCATAGTATCTGCTTGTGCAAACCTTCCTAACGCGCTATCGTACCAGCGCGCATTGTAGAACATCAAACCGAAATCGCTGGTGTACGAATATTGCCCTGTGTATTGATATTTGGTGGGCGTTGTGCCAGAAGCATAGCGCACTTCCCCCCAAGCCTTGTATCTCATTTCAGAAATCATTGTGCCTGTGGCAGATGTTGTGAGACTTGTGCTTCCCAAATGGTCTCCTAACAGGAAGTTCAATATGCCGTTGGTTCGCATTGCGATACGTTGTACGTCCGCATAATGCATTTGTGTTCAATTGATGACTATAGAGACTACTGACTGGCACGCTACTTTTTAAGGTGATTTATTTGCTTCTCTGTAGAATATTTCTCTGTCCTTATCAATCAGAAGAAAACCTCTGTCGCTACTAGTCCATATATGATGCAATGTAAGATTTCCTTTTGAATCTCCTTTAACAACAAGTATTAATTCGTTAACCATTTGAACCAGTTCATCTGCAAAGGGATCATAAAATGAGCGAGGTTTTAATCCCCAAGTACAATCTGTTCCAAGGCAGGGCTGGTCGGGATTTTTCCTTCCATTAGTTTCTGCGACCGAAATGCCTTCCAAATAATAGCGCCCTCCTTGTAAATGCAAACGAATGGTTCCATTTTGTGATTTTTCTAAAGTCAAATGATTCCAGCCAGAATCGAAAATATACTCTTCATCGGAATCTTCAAACACTTGCTTGAATGTTTCATCAGACCTAATAATTATTATATCGGTTGTTCCCGGTGAGTAATGCGTTCTCCACACACCTTCTAGATCGGAAATTCTTAAACTTGGAGGCGGATTATCGAGATTGGTTGAACAGGCCTTAGCAACTAGCAAGGATGCTATTATCAAGGTAAATAATATAATGCTGATATACCATTTTTTTGTTGTCATTGTAGATCACCTTCGGTTATCTTTTTTAGGGAGTTCCTCATACCAGTAGAAGTATTGTTCTGTAGTGCCACCGGGCCCAAACTCCTGACGATCCCTGTTTGGTAAGAGCGACCAAGTTGAGACTCTTGTACCCGATGCCAAACCCATCGTATTATGTACTTCTATCTTTACCTTTCCATTATCAGTGTAGGTTGCTGTTATTTCGTCAAGTGAACCAATTGTTCCTGGAATTGCACTATGGCCCTTAACTCCCAATAATGATAGAGGCAAATCGATAAAATGTGCTTGAATCAATTTTTGTGACCACTGGGCGAGTCTAGGGACTAGAGGAAGATTCCTGTTATCAATTGTTGTCTTGGCTGTAAAGTCATTTTTATAACCGGATTTTTCCCATACCATTCGTCAGTGATTAAACCTAGCAATAAATTTTTAGAGCCATGACCGGGGGGAAGGTCATTAACGCTTGCTTTTATTGATGACAAATAAATTTCAATGGACTGTGTACCATTGGTCAGACCCACTTTACCTTGGGCATTTGGGCCGCTCAAACGAACATGCGCTACAGCCATTTCATCGGAAGTGAGGCTGGCTGTGGTGCGAGCGAAACTTACATTCCAGTCCGCGGCAGAGTTGACTGATTCAATTGCATTGTCGAAATCCTTCTGATTCACGCTTGTAGCTATATGGGTTCCGCCAGAACCAACCCAATTGGCATTCGTAGATTCTAGAGGATCATAGAAATCCCGCTTCATGACAAGCGTATCGTACGCGCGGCCCTTCAAGCTGTCGGATTGGTGAAACCAATTGACAGTCGCCAACCCTTCCGGGTTGACCACCTGGGACATGGCGTGACCGCGGAATTCCCGCAAGACCGGTGTATAAAGCGTTGCGCCTGAAATATTGGCCGCGGCGGAATTATCTGAGCTGTTTGGAGAAGCGTTGTCGTAGCTGTAGGTGTAGGTGGATGCAATTCCAGTCGGTTGGATGGTAACGGTTCGCGATGTTACACGATACATTAAGGGGAATAACACGAACTCAATCTGAGAGAAGAAGCAGTTCTGACATTCGAGTCTCAGCTTGGTATTGGATTGATTGTACGTAGTTGGCATTACCAGAGATCGCTGGTCAGATTCATGCGGGTCCGGATTATTAAATGCAACTGCAGAGGTGACTACGACCAACTGTCCAGTGCCTGTATCGCGAAAACCATACACAGGCGCTGTGCTTGTTCCATCGAAGGTCATCCCTTTAATCAAATATCTGTAGGTGCTACCTGGCTTCACCAAATGCTCAGGGAGAGGACGCTCTGCAACAGTATGATCATGCGCATTATTGCCCACTTGTAGATAATTGGGAACAGGTTCACATTTTACAGTTCCTACACTTCCCACGCGGACCCATAATGTGCCAATCCCCTGTGCAGATACACACTCGTCTGTACCGAACGCGGTATTTAGCGAGCGGATATCCTTGTTGATATCATCAAAATATTGCCAGGCCGAATATACCACATCAACAGTGCCGCCCTGCCCATTATTCACTTTGGTCAGGTGCATGGAATCCCCATAAGTAAAAGTTACAGAGGGCAGGGCTGAACCATCCGATCCAAATTCCTGTACGCCAATGAGGGTTAATGTTTTTCCTCCTGCGCTCCAATCAAAGTTGGGGTAGATATTTGTTGTATCGTTGGGAGCATAAGTAAAGACATAACGCTTCACATTTGTCCAGACACCAGCTGAATTGTGTTGGATTTGCACTTCATGCAGGCGCTGTGTGCCATATAATGTTCGGGAAGCGGGACCTCCCCATGATACTTGATAGTCTGAGCGTGCTTCCCGGACGAAGTTAACTCGATATTTCCCATTCCCATATGTAATAGTGGCAGGATAAACCGCTATCTGATTAAGACAACCAGGCTTATTCTCTATAAAATAGGTATAGTTCAAAGTGTTGCCATGCACATCCGTTACACTACTCAATGACCAACGCCAGGTGGTGCCGGAGGAGGAGGTTGAGCATCCATTGGATAAATTCATAGAAGCAACGTCGATTTTGTTAAATTCGTATTTGGTCCCATCTTTCGTCCAGGCGGTAAAACTGTACGTAAAGTCGTTGCTCTCCACTTTCATAAAGGACTGATCTGCTGTATTGTAAGTTGTAATATCGCCGACCTTGGCGATAGGAAGCAGCACTCCGCTGACACCGCCTGCAGAAATCGAGAACGTATCGTCGTCCACGGAACCATTGTCGGAGTCCGTCCCATGCATATTGCGGGTGATTGAACCAGTGTCCAGGTCCCAACCCATACCCACCCATGAAGCCTGGGAAAACGCTGAAGATTCGTCAATGATCTGACTGTTATAGCTTAGTGTAAGAGGCGGTTGTAACCCGCCAAGCGCAGGCGGAGTCCACATGTTGATCTGGTATGTGCCTGAGCCGGTGAAATCCGATGTCTTGAAGGCATCTACAGTGGGTAACATCTGGCTTTGCCAGTTATTGGCTTTGTAGTCGAATACGGTTAGGTGATCGCTATAAGCGGTGAGAGTGTTGTTCTTTGTATCTATGGTGGTCTCAATCGGGAACCAATCCAAAAGGTCTTGATCGTAATAGTAAATCGTGAGCGCCTTTTCGTCCCAGTCAAAAATTTGGGTAGCACCCCACTTAAGCGTGGAGTGAGATAGAAAATCTTTGCAAAAAAC
>CAZIYY010000260.1:0-388 GCA_964543585.1 uncultured Anaerolinea sp.
TGTCGCCAGCCAGGTCGCATTGGGCGTGCTTCTGCGCGACACGCACGACAGCTACCTCGGGAAACTCGTCGATCGCCAGCGGTCGTTCATCCTCGTCGGCACCGCCCTGTCGCAGGGTTTCTATCGGTTCCGAAAGCCGTTCGACATCTACTTCCAGCAGTTGAGCGGCCCTCGAAAGGACTGTCCTACCTGCGGGCAGAAGAGGTGAAGGAGGTTCGTGATGCGATGGCTCAGGCGGCTCTTCAGAGACTTCATGGCGGACTTGGAGCTTACCCCCCCTCCGGCAGAGCGCGGGCGTCCACCCACCCAGGATCGGGAGGGGAGAATCGTGGCGGTGCGGCGCCACGGTCGAATCAAGAAATACAGGGTCGTAACCGTTCACCGGCAG
>CAZIYY010000260.1:398-4348 GCA_964543585.1 uncultured Anaerolinea sp.
CCAGATCATGGTGGAGATGGGGATCCCGGTCTTCCTAATCCGGCGGGAGATCGCGAAGGTCTGGCTTCAGGTGGCCGGTCAAGACCTGAACCGTCTTCAGGAGGAGCTGGACGGGTCCCTCCGTCCCCGGGAGTTCTTGGCTTCGTCGTCTATATTGCTTTCTTTGCTATTGCTGCTGCTTTGTTACTTTCAAAAGGTGTAACCGTTCACCGGCAGCATCGGCAACGGTTTGAGTTTCGGAATGGTACCTGAGACAACGACCCTTTCGTTCGCGGCGTTGCTTCGCGGCTTAGCGTTAGGCCGCGATGAGCGATGGCGCTGGGCAGCCCGTGCGGTGAGCGCGGACTGCTTCCACAAGGAAGGGAAAGATCCGCTTACTTTGCAGGCGCCGACTTTGAACGACGGTAAGGATCCTCTCCGCGAAGCGGACTCCACGGTCGCTTCGAGAGCCGAAACTTCGCTTCCGCCAGAGCACCCCTCTCCTCAGGACACGCTCCGCGTGGTTGTTCGTCGGCTCAACGCCTTCGCAGCGCAGGAATGTCCAGAGCGCCGGCTCCAGATCGAGAAGGTTCTGGCAGAAGGTGGCCGCCTTCCCATCCGTAAGCCTGACCCCTTGCTTGAGGAGGAGTTGAAAGTCCTTCCTGACCCATCTCATCGCGAACTGGAGGGTGGGGCGGTCGATTCCACCCTCCTTGAAGTCCCGCCAGATCATAAAGAGGTGACCCGCGAGCTCCTTGGCCCGGTGGCCGATCCCGGCCCCCTCACCTCCCCGATCGATCAGCTTCTGGAAATCTCGAACCAGGTGAGCCCAGCAGATTTGACGGAACCGCCGGGCACGGATGCCGTAGGCTTTCCAGCGGTCGCTGGTGAAGACTCCACGCAGGACTCCACCCACGAGGGCCCTGAGTCCCTGGATTCCACGACTCGTGTGGATGACCATGAAAGCCACCGTGGCTGTGGCAGCGGCCCACAGCCAGACGTTCTTGTTGTTCTCTTTCCAGCTCGTCTCGTCGAGGTTCTTAGCATCCGCCTCTCGCACCGTCTCCGCGGCCTCTTGGTAAGGAGTTTCCAGGGCCTGAGTGACCTCGGCTTCCATGTTCGTGATCGTGCCGAGAGCCACGGGAACCCCCAAGACGTCCTCGAAGATCTCCTCCACCTGCCGTCTGCTGACCTGGTTGGCACCGGAGAGGAAGGAGGCCAAGGCGGTCAGCCTGGGCCCGAATGCAGAGCCGGCCACTTCCCTGGGGATCTCTCCTTGGGTCACGTGACCGCATCGCCCGCAGGTCACCCCAAAGACTTGGTGCTCGGTCACTGCGTAGGGTTTCTCGGGAAGATCAACGATTTGATGTCGCAGCGACGGCGAACCCAGAGTCTCAGGCTTGGGAGGCAGCTTGGCGTGGCAGTTCTCGCAAGCGTTCGGGACGTGCGCGACGAATTGGTCAACCTGATCGGGTGGAAGAAGGTCGCGCTTTTTCCCTTCATGGCCAAGCTGACCTCCGGGTTTCTTCCCCGTGGGCGGCTTGGGGTCTCGCTTCGGGGCATTCAGGGGATCCCGAGAGGGAGGATTATGGGAGTTCCGGGAATTCTGGCCGAGACGTTCCTCGAGGGCTTGGATCCTCTTGTGCGCTCTCTCGAGGAGAGAATGCTGGCTGGCCACAAGTGCTTCCAGCTCAGCGACTGTCGCTGCAAGCTTTCCGCACTTCGGGCAGGAGGGGTCGGCGGCCCCCGGGCTCTCCACTTCCTTCATGCCGATGTTATCGGCAGCCCAAGTCCAAGACTTTACAGGAACTCTCCGAAGGGACGCTTGTCTACGCTGCTTGAACGCGGCCGCCGGTCGTGTGGGGCGAACCCGCGACCCGCGAGCAAACTAACCAAATTGCCAAAGAGCAACCTTTGGAGAAGACTGCCGGTGAACGGTTACCAAAAGGTAAGGCAATTGGAAAAACTCTACTGTGGCTTGTTCTCCCATTCGTTGTTCTGTCATTTCCTATAGGAACTATCGTTGGAATTTATATTGCGAAACAAAGTGACTGGACAGTTCCAGATTCTCACTGATCGGATCCTCAAGCCGAAAGGCGCAGGCTCGGCATCCGGGCGAGATCCGCGTTCTCAACGATGAATTTCTCGAGTTCATGCTGTCCGTGCGTAGCCGCGAGAAAACTCGGGAGACTTGAACGTAGGGCTTGACCGACGACCATCTCGGAGGGCGATCGGTCGGGGCTCATGGTTCGCATCCAGCTGTTGAAGTGCTGCCAGACGCGTCCGCCGAACTTCACGGAAAGGTACTGCAGAAGCCCCTGGGCGATGCAACCGAGCTGGACATAGCGGTGGTAGGCCGCGACCTTGTTCCGGACCATCTCCCGGTACTTCTCGCTTTTGCGATGGAGATGCTGATTTCCGCTCCGCCTTCGGATGGGGGCCATGTGCATCATCCAGAAGTGGTACCCGTAGGTGCCCAAGGTGTGGAGCGCCTGTTTGAAGCTGACCTCGATCTTGAAACGGTAGCCGTAGAGTTCGATGACATCGAGCGGCCCCATCGTCAGCAAGGTGGTCATCAAGATGATCCGACCTCGGGTGGGGTGGTCGACGAGGACGAACCGGACGGGACTGCCGACGGGCCGCCAGAGGAGGTCGAGCGAGAGGTAGCGGATCTGGATGTGGGTTTCCCCGTAGACCGGACTCGGGGCGGTTGAGAATTCCTGAGAGCGCTTCCAGAGGTCCCTCAGGCGGAGCTTTTTCCCGTAGATTCTGGGACGTCCGCGCTTGCGCTTCTTGGGTTTGGGGGCGGGGCGGTAGGCGACGGTTGTGGTGCGAACACGGGTGACCAGGTGGTGGCCTTCGCGAAGCAAGGGGCAGATGACCTTCCGACTGGCGTAGTAGGCATCGACGAGGAGGATCGCCTTACTGAGAAAGAGCTTCGCGATCGGCAGGAAGAGATCTACGAGTTTGTCGAGTAGGGTCCGCTGGTTGCGGTTGGACCACACGAGCCCTTCGTGGATTCGGCTGACGAGGGGGACACAGAAGAACCCACCCAGAAGTCCTCTGGCCAACAATCCAACGGCCTGGAAGGAATGTCCCATGATGAAGGACGGCTTGGAGTTGTCCTGGGACTCTTGGTGGAGGGCCTTCACGGCCGGCATCTTTTTACCTTCCTTGGGCACCTTGAGTCCGTCAGCGATGAAGACCAGGTAGCCCTGCCAGCGGACGGGGGAGAAAAGCTTCAGCACCAGCCGGCTCCACAGCTCGCTGAGCTTGGCGAGGTTCAGGGATCTCGTGTGGAAGAGGTGCAAGAGGCGCCGGTACTTCTCTGGCCGGAGGAAACACGAGCGGACGAAGCTCGTGACGCCGAAAAGCTCGGTGCGGATCGAGAAGCCAACCAGAACGAGGCACATCCAGAGGAAAGTCCGATTCCTCGAGCAGGCACCCCGGAGTTCGCGGACGCAGAGGAACCAATCGAACCAGAGCTGCATGAGACCCTCTCTTCACTTCCATCCTGAATCCGATAGCACTATAGTGCTATCGGTTTTGTGGAGTAGAATACCCACCAGGAAGGAGACTGCAAATGGAAAGAAGGATCAGCGCCCTGGAAGTTCAGATCGAGAAGATCAAACGTGAGCTCGGTGGTCTTGGGGACCTACGTCCGGGATCCCTATCGGAGCAGTACAACGTCTGCGGGAATCCCAACTGCCGCTGCAAGGAGGACCCCCCGAAGAGGCACGGCCCTTATTACCAGATCAGCTTCACGCGGAAGGGAAGAAGCCGAACGAAATTTGTGAAGAAGCCGCAACTGGCTGAGGTGAAGAGGCAGTTGAAGAACTACGGCCGCCTTCGTACCCTCGTCGATAGCTGGATCGAACTCTCGTCCGAGCTCTGTCAGCTCAGGTTGGCGGCGCAGGGAAAGTAGTCTTCAACGTGAGGCACGAACCCAGGAAAACTTGGAACTCTCCAGA
>CAZIYY010000261.1:0-4340 GCA_964543585.1 uncultured Anaerolinea sp.
TGGGTACGGCGGGCTCGTTTGGCGTCGTCGGCGGTCTATCCCTGCTGATGGCCGTTGTGGTCTACGCGGCCGGCCGGCTGCAGCCCCTCAGGCCTGTGCCGTCGCCACAATCTCTGGCTGCCAATCACCCTAGGGACTAAAATACACACGGAGAACCCTGGGTCAACCCCGGTGGCCCAACGAGCCTTCTCAATTAGCCGCGTTTACGATGACGAGTTACTCGCCGTTCTGCCTATTCGTTTGGTCAATTACTGACCAGAGGCAATTGCCTGACGTATTTGGCATTCTTTAATTCATCCAGCACAAAAGCCGCCACATCGGTGCGAGTAATGCTGCTACCCGCATCAATACCCAAATGCCCAACGCGATAGGTGCCTTTGGGTGGCTGGTTATTGAGAAAGGGCGCGCGTACTACCGTCCAATCCAAATCGCTTTGTTCTGTCAAACTTACGCTCCATCTCTCATCGTCAACCATCGCCCCCATCACGGTTTTGGCTAGGGAGGCCATGAGTCGCCGCCCAAAGTTCAGTTTGTCGCCTTCAGCAAATACGCCAAAGTTAGCGCTACCCAAACGAATAAAGCGCTTCACGTTGTTTTTTTGCATGGCGGCGACGATATGCCCAGTCGCTATCACCTTGATATCATTGGGTGAACCGGATGCCGCGCCCATGAGACTAACCACGGCCTCTGTCCCACGAATCGTTTCTTCGACCTTGGCGGAGTCTGTCAGGTCTCCCTGAATGACTTGTAGATGAGGGTGCTGAAGACCTAACTTGGCAGGGGTACGAACTAGGGCTTTCACTGCATATCCATCCTTGAGTGCCATTTCTGTGAATGGCTTACCTGTGTTGCCCGATGACCCAAAAACCGCAATCGTTTTCATGATTGTTTGCTCCTCTTTATTTCGCGTTTAATGCTGGGCGGACTTGTCCGACTGTATTACGAACAGCAGATGGCAATTCAGCGATTTTCATCAAGCTGAGGACAGTAAACAGGATCATTGTGAAGATCGAGACCAATCCAGAAACAACATAGATATCCTGCGTGCGCCAGAGCACGCCGGCTGTGTCGGCGATGGTCGCGTTGGTGGTTTGGGTCAGCATGCTCAATGGGGTGCTCAATGCGGTGACACCGTAAAACACCACCGCCTGCAGCCAGTAGCCTCTCGACATCGCTGGAGCCTGGGCGTAGGCGTTTTGACGCCCGCGCAGATACAGCGCAAACAACTGGAAAAACACAAAGACTGTGAGAAACCAACCCATAAAGTTGCTGAAGGGAACACCAAAATAGTTCCCACCTTGCTGCCAAATCCAATTATGGTTGATGGTCGAGGCAATCGGATCGAAGGATAGATCCCAGGAGACCATGATAAAACTGGCAAGCACCGGAACAGTAAAGATGAAATAACCCGGAAGCCGTTGTTCTCTAGCTCCTAGAATCAAGCGGGCGAGCGTCCAGGATAAATATCCCGTCCCCAGATAAGCTGGACCGATCAGAATCGGCACCAGGAACAACTTGGGCCCCAGACCGTCCGTGTAGTAATAGTGGCCAAATGGAAAACCCGTGAGAATGCTCATGTTCTCGAAGATATTGCTTACAACCAGGGCAACGGCTGCGAAAACCAACACATCTCTGAAACTGTAGTTCCCCGAGCCGTGTACCAGGAAGAACACAAGCGGCAGGAGAGTAATCAGCGCTATCGCCACGAGGGGCGGCAACGCGTCGGGAAGCAGACGCCACACCAATGTAACAACGGTGAAGATTGCCACTAAAGTCCACGATAGGATATTGATCTGTCCTTTTGTCATCATATTGCTCCTTACTTAACTTTTTAACTTGTGTAAAATTATTTACATGTGTATAATAATGATGCGACACTAGCTTGTCAAGCCTGATGACAAATAATTGACAAAGGAGCCATTATGTCAATAAACACAAGAACAGCCACTTCGTCTACAAACCAAAGCAATGATTTGAGGGTGCGCCGTACCCGCAAATGGTTACAGGATGCGCTGATTGGATTGATGAAAGAAAAACCCTTTCAGGACATTCAAATCACAGAACTTACCGCGCGCGCCCAGGTATCACGTCCCGCGTTTTATTTGCACTTTGTCTCCAAGGAGGATTTGCTCCTCAGCCATGTTGATGTTATTTTCGATGAATTTCACGCGGAAATATCGAGAGAGATCGCGCGAGGCAATATCGATCGGAAGCGGTTCAGCCTAATGCTGTTCCAATATTGGGAGCGGTACGCCGAAACGTTACGGATGGTGATTCAAGCAGAGAATCCGGACATTCTCTTGGAGCGCCTTAAAGAGTATGTTGGGGTCATCATGAAAGAAGTTTCCGCCAAAACGCGCAAGCCCGCTATTGATCCGCGTCTGCAAGAATTTATCGTTGGTTATGTGGCTGGAGGCGCCTATATGTTATTGACCCAATGGGTCAGCAACAAAATGATATTTTCAGCCGAACAAATGGGACTGCTATTCTACGATTTGACGGATCCCTGCGAGAATATCAAGCTGGCACGTTAAGCAAACCGGCTTTCCATAGGGCAGGGCGTTTGGCGCATAGGTCCGCTTGATAGTGGTGGTATCATCGCACTATGACCACCGCAACTGCCCAAGCGAATCCAAATCTGGCTTTCATCAAATATTGGGGAAACCGAGATAACACTTTACGCATTCCCATGAACGGATCCTTCTCCATGAATCTGGATAGACCCTCCACACAGACAACGGTCAGCTTTCAGCCGTCGCTGCCGAAGATTCTCTGAGATCATAAGCACGCAAAATAACATCATGCCAACTTCGATTGGCTTTCGACAGCACATAGCTGAGCACCAAGGGAAATCCAATATGAAGATGAAGTGGAATCCAAAATAAAAATAAAAGACGCCAGCCTTTCTCAGACTGGCATCTTTTATCCTGGCAGGTCATGCAACCGCTACCGACGAAGGCGATGGTGCTCTCTCTATATTGTGAAAGAAATTCCACATCGTCCCGATTGCCAGCAGATATAAAATGGTTGTTGTCAGGAACAACGGGGAAAATCCATAACGCTCCTGCACCAGGCCTGAAATGTAGGGTCCCACCGACCAGCCAACCTGCCAGGCGATGTTGAGCACACTGCTCACAAATCCCTGCTGGTGTTCGGGCGTTTGCTCCATGCAAAATGCCGAATAAAGCGGGGCGGACATGTTCATCAATGCGGCGCGCATCAGGAATGAGAATCCTGCGATCCAAAGCGATGGCACGAATCCAATGATCAACATAAAAATTACGCTGGCAAACTGGGTGAATGCCACCGTGCGGATCTTCCCGCCGAGCCGCGTTGTCAATCGCGGTCCGATCAAACTTCCGATGCCGATGAACAGGGATGACAGGCTGAACAGCAGACCCAACAGCGAATCGGAAATTTCAAATTTGTCCTTGAAAAAGACGTTCATATATGGGATGAGGATCGCCGCGCCGCCGCCAATGAGGAAATTTGGGATCGCGAGTTTAACAGTAAGACGCGTCAGGCTGGAGCCTTTGGCTGCATCCCGCGCGCCAGGCTCAAGTTGCGTCTGAGGCGTTTTCGATTCCTTCATCATCCATAACGGAATCAGCGCGGTCGTTCCCAATAGAATCATTGTAATGAGCACTGCTTGATATGCCGTCGCGCTGGTATGACCGACACCCAATAGATTTCCAAACAACCCGGGCAATCGTCCCGCGAACAGACTGCCCACCGCGCCCGCGATGGTTTGCAAGCCGAAATTGAGGCTGAACAGGAGCGTGCGGTTGCCCGCGTCCGATAGTTTCATCATGATCGGTGAAAGGCTCACGATGAAAAGCATGTTGAAGATGCCTGAAAGCCCAGCCATGACGACGAGGACCGCAGGCTGTTTGAACGTCACCTGTCCCAAAAACGCGAGGCTCGAAAGCGCGATGCCAATCATTAGGGAGTGCCTGCGCCCGATGCGGTCTGAGAGGCGACCGATGGGAATGCCAAGCAGTAGACCTGTGAGCGACGGCACCGAGTTGACAATGCCAAGAAATTCACGCGTCACTCCGCTTTCGAGCATGTAGATATTGAAGAACAGTTGCCAGCCGCTGAGGATGATTCCGCTGATGATCGTCATCCAAAGAAAGAGGCGCGCATCGCGCTGAAAAGAGCGGATGGGTTGAATGTAGTGAGCGTAGATGTTTCGAAGCATGTGTTGGATATTTTTTACGCACCGTCCCGAAGGCGTTGTCCTGAGCCTGTCGAAGGGTTTGAACAGCGCGATAATGTTTTTTAATTGCTTAGTTGCAAACATGAGGTAACTATGATAAACCAATTGGTATGAACCAACG
>CAZIYY010000262.1:0-4260 GCA_964543585.1 uncultured Anaerolinea sp.
GTAGTCATTCGCCTAGTATAATCTATGCAAATATTCAATTTAGTAGAGTACTAGCCTCATCGAACTTAAAATATCGATGGTATTTTTTAATTTCCTCCGCTGATAGGTATGTTTTTAACTGTTCAACAAACTGCTTTGCACGTACATCCGTTGGTTTGGCAGTTCCTTTTGTTTTTGAATTAATAGACCGCTTTGGACCTGGATTTTTCATTTCCTGCCTCCATCAGAGCAAGTAATTTCGTTGTCGTATTCCAATTACGGATGGTCATATTTTGATACATGGGAAGCGTGATGATTTTGGTCAGGTGGCTTTGAGATGCCTTGCTTATGAGTCGGGAAAAGTAGAGAACATTTTTGCCCGCATATGCTTTATCAATGCCCTCTTTTACTTTGACATTTTTCATTGCTTCCTTTGCAGTAAGCGGCGCTTTCAAAAAAATGACATCGTATCTGTATTGATCAAGGTCTTTGCCAAATCCTTGCGGCGCTCCCTCAACAGCTCTTGCAAGCTCCTTCTGTGTGATGACTACTAGGCGTGACTTGTAGCTAAATCTTTCGGATAGCACCCCCTCTATTTTCTTTGTCAGTTTGGTCTTATCTTTCTCAACAGATTTAAACAAAACATTGCCGCTTTGAATATAGGTTACAACATCAGTAAAACCCATGTTTTCAAAACATACTTTCAAGTCTGCCATTTTGATAATATTATTTCCACCAACATTGATGCCGCGTAACAATACAAGATACTGAGATTCTGTCATAGTTTCTATCCTGATTGAAGTAGGTTCCAGATAAACTTTTTGGGGTAGATGGATTGCAATATTATAAGTTGCAACCCATCTACGTTCTTCACCGCGCCGATTTCATTGGTTGTTTACTTTTCCTGATCTCGGCGAACTTACCACCTAACCATGCACAAGGGAGTGTAACGAGTACTAGCAAAACCGGGTACCAATTGGCTGATCTGTCCCAATTTGCCATCGCACCAAGCGTGGCGAATACAGTCCCAATGATCCCGAGTATGATGGCATGCCGCATTGGCCGACTGGGTGCCAAAATTGCAGCAAGATAAAACCCTGCCACCGAATAAATACTCCGGTAGATCAGCGCAATCATAAGCATCCACCATGTGTAAGAACCAGGTTGGGTTGGTGGAGGGAAAACGCCGAACTTTTCTAATGCAAGATCCGTCCCAACGCTTAAGACGAAAACTGTAATAAACCCCGCAAGAATGGCACCTATACTTTTAAATGTGTTCTTGTTCATCATTTTTTACCTGAATTTTCTGGAAGGGGACGGAGCTGCATCACCTTTGCAATTCCATCCACTTCCCTGTAACGATCATTGCGACAATCTCGAAACACTTCTATTTCTTTGCAAAGATTGCAGCCATCTTATCAAGGCTTTGGTTCAAGCCAATCTCGGCATTCCTGCCCATCTCTGTATCGGATGTGGGCATGCCATATTCCGTGACTGTCATTTCGGTTTTGCCATTACCCAAATCTTTGAAGGTTATAACGGTACGAGTATCCCGTGGAAACTCTGGAGGCAGTCCCAGCTTGGCCGGGTCAATGAGATTGCCATCTTTATCAGACAGGTTTTGGATGAATTCGATGCGCTCCATAGGCACGATTTTCTGATATGCCCAAGTGCTGTACATATCCTGACCGCCGAATTCCTTTGGCGCACGCATACAAACCAGTGAGGTGCCACCCTCGCGAAAGTCGATTTTGGCGCTGGGCGATGTGAAGTGATCTGGTCCCCACCAACGCATTACGTATTCGGGATCGGTCCAGGCTTTCCAGACCAGTTCGATCGGCGCGTCAAAGGCACGTGTAACGACAAGACCGCGTTTTTTGGGAGCTATATTATTTTTGGTCATAGGCCTGCTTTAAATCTGCGATGATGATCTTGTTCATTTTAAGCATTGCCTGCATGACCCTGCCAGCTTTCTCAGGATCTTTGTCTCCCAGCATCTCGCCTAAAGCTGAGGGAATGATTTGCCATGAGACACCAAATTTATCTTTAAGCCAGCCGCACCTTGATTCTTCCCCACCGCCAGAGGTTAGCTTCTCCCAAAGCTCGTCTACTTCGGCTTGCGTCTCACAGTTCACGAACAGCGAAATACCCTCCGCGAAACTGAAAGATGGACCGCCATTTAGTGCATTGAATTGTTGCCCAGCCAGTTGGAAGGAAACGCCCATTACGGCATCTCCAGCACGCATAACGCTCTCGATCTTGGAATTTTTGAAGAGGGATGTATAAAAGTTCGCGGCCTCCTCGGCTTGATCGTTGAATGTCAGGAACGTGGTAATTTTTTGCATTTTAGTCTCCTTATGATTAATTTTGCTTTTGCGAAACGAAAACAAGATATTCTTACATTGGTTTAGGTTCTATTCACTTAAGAACTTCTCTCATTGCTTGTCGAATTCCAGAGCCTGCTTGATGTAATAGCGGAAAGCGTCTTCGTTGATATCCTCCAGGTTTTTGAAGCGCACATTTTTGGATACTTTTCCAACGCCTTCCAGCAAACCGTATTTATCTTCAAAGTCTGCACCGCGAGAGAAGGCAAGAGTAATATGTTTCTTCGCAGGACTGATGACCGCCAGTCCCCGTTTACCCTTGTAATTGGGTATGCCGTAACTCATGAACTCCCTGGCATCCGGAGCATACTTATGCAATAGCTTTCGAAGAACCGCAACGATAGGCTGAAACTCCGGCAGCACCTTGGTCTTCACAAATTCATCTACTGTAATGTCATTCTTAGCCATTTGTTCTCCATGATATTTCTAGCTTTCGCGCTAATTGGTTTTGGGTCACCTATTTGACGATCCGAAAGCAAAGATGTGTAACATCAACGCCTTCGACCACTCTTATACGTTCCAGTTCAATTGGCCCGGTGCCTAAATAATCAAATAAGTGCACACCTCCGCCGAGCAGAACGGGAGCCAGGTCAATCTGGATTTCGTCGACCAGGTCTGCTTTGATGCACTGCTGTACGATGCTCGCACCCATTAGATCGACGTTCTTACCACCTGCAACTTGCTTCGCCTTTTCGACAGCACTTTCAACACCGTCGGTGACAAAGGTGAACGGCGATCCATCCTTGACCCATTCGAGCGGAACTTTATGGGTAACGACAAAATATTGTGCTTCGGCTCCTCCAGGAGGATTGCCACTCCACCCACCGGCGATGTCGAAAGTCCTCCGCCCCGTCACCGACGCCCCTATCATCGGCCAGGTTCCCTGAAGAAGTTCGGCACTGGCGTGTGAGATCTTGAACATCATACCCGTACCAGGCACCGCAAAATCAGTATCACCACTGGAGTACCACTTAAAGAGCTGATCACCGCCATCCCCTAGACCATTCCCAGGGCCATCATTCGGCCCGGCAACAAAACCATCCAGCGACATTGACAGCTCTACAATTAATTACCTTATTCACGTTCGTATTCTTTGTGTGTAATTTATTTGAATCCAGCGGCTATTTTTGCAGTTTCTCCAGAATCTCATCGAGACGCTCATGCCCCTCGTTGAGTCCTTTTTCCATTCCAGATTGGATCATGCCATCTCGATCAGCGACAGACTGATAGACGGACTGAATCGTTATCCTTGTCCTACTGTCGGGCAATGCTTCAAGTTTCATAGTGTCGAGAATGACATGTCCGCTTTCGGGAAGTCCTTCAAACTCAAATGTTTGGATCATCAGCTCCTCAGACATTTCATGGAACACGCCATGAAAGCCGAATTCGTTTCCATCCTTATCCTTATGGATGTATCTATATCTACCGCCGCTGACAGGCTCAAAAGTCTCAAGAGTCATTTCGTATCCGCGCGGACCCAGCCATTGGACATAAAGATCTGGATCTGTGTGCGCTTTGAAAACCAGTTCGCGCGGCGCATCGAACTCCCTTGTAATGTAGAGCTCCTGTTTACCGGGCTCCGCTGTAATTTTTGTTTGATTCTTTTTTGTCATTATGGTTTCTCCTTTTGACTATCGTATGACTGCTTCAACCATGTCACCCCTTCAGTATCTATTTGTTTTCGCCCGCGTATCCTGATCGCTTGCCGGGCTACCACCATCAGCCAAGTGCAATAGGCTAGGATTTCGATGCGGCCGGGCCATCCCACTGGCACATTTGGGCCGAACTTACCGTCGCTGGGAACCACGGCCATCAAAAACACAATGAATCCCACAGTACAAGCCAGAGCAATGCCGGCAGTCCACAATAGCGATCCGCGCGCCAATGACCAAGCGGG
>CAZIYY010000263.1:0-4221 GCA_964543585.1 uncultured Anaerolinea sp.
TGTTCATTTCAAATCTCGCGGCTATTCACTCTTTCTAATCATGAGCCATTATTTTACCTAGGCCTAGGCGATCATTGGATCTTGCGAAGAGCCATTACTCCCAACCCAAGGGCAACCAGCCCGATCAGCAGGCTAAGGTAAATGAGCCAATCCATCGCCCCGGAGCTGGCGCTTTCATCTGAGGAGGTAACATTTGGGAATTGGAGTGTATCTGCGCCACCCACTTCCTCCGGTTGCACCTCCGCGTTCACGTCCGTGTCTCCCAATTTGCCGCCCAGTGTTAGTGTATATTGTCCCGCGACGCTGGGAAGGATGGGAGCCACGAATTGACCGGGGGTATCTTCACCCAACGGTTGAAGCGTAAGCGTTTTGTTCTGACCGCCGTAGGAGACTGTAACCGTCAGTGATGAAACATCCTCCACGGGCTGCGCTTCGCCACTGCTGGTATTCGAGACGTTCACCACGATTGCATTCTGCTGTCCCACAATCGGCGGTTCATTTACCCAGCCGATCTCAATTTCATAATCCCCCACGGTCACAGTTTCGTGCGCCAGAGCCAGTTGAAAATTGAGTGTCAGGGCAATCAAAGAAATCAAACCTGCTGTCCATAACTTCTTTTTGTTCATGGGAACCTCCTCGGATCGAATAAGATGACAACTCGCAAATTCTAATTCAAGTTACTTAAAGCCAACATTGCACTTATATTCCCTTAAGTCTTTTCCATGCAAATACGAACATAAAAAACACCGTGGCAGTTAATACAATCGCCGCGCCGGAGGCGATGCTCAGGTAGTACGAAAAATACAAACCGATCACGCCAGATAGTGAAGCAAAGACCGCAGCCAGGATCATCATTGTGGATAAGCGACTCGTGATCAAATAGGCAGTCGCGGCGGGGGTGACGAGCATGGCGACCATCAGCGCCACGCCGACCGTTTGAAGCGAGACCGCGACGGTCACGGCAATCAACGTGAGCAATAGGTTATTGAGCAAACCAACGGGGAGTCGAAGCGTGACCGCGAGAATGGGATCAAATGAAAGCGTGGTGAATTCCTTGTAGAACGCGAAAACGGTCAGGAGGACGAGTCCGCCGAAGATGAGGATCAGCCACAGGCTTTGAGTCGAGACGCTCAACACGTCCCCGAAGAGGAAGTGACTCAGGTCCACCGCGTAACTTCGGACGGTTGAAATCAACGCGATGCCGAGAGCAAACATCCCTGCGAAAATGATTCCGATTGCTGTGTCTTCTTTGATCTGCGCGCTCTTGCTGACCGCGCCAATGCCAAGCGCGGCAACGATGGCTGTCCCCAACGCCCACCAAAAAAGCGATTCGCGCGCGCCGCCGCTAATCAGATAGCCGAGAGCAATGCCAGGCAATATCGTGTGAGCGAGCGCATCGCCGAAGAAAGCCATGCCGCGCAGAACCACATACGCGCCGACAACCGCACACACAATGCCAACGAGGATGGAGGCGATCATGCCGCGCTGCATGAATTCGTATTGGAGAGGTTCAAGGAGAAAAGACATTCGATTTACGATTTACGATTTTGGATTTACGATTTGCGATTGCGGAGGGTTTTGATGGATGCGACTGTCATTGCCAGGATTTCGTCAGTTTCTTTGTAAATACCGGCGATTTGATTTTGTGGAATGATTTCCGCTTCAACCAACAGTTCAAGCCAATATCCCGTTTCGTCGCTTTCCTCTTCGACGATTTTCATTTTGTTGATCATATCGGCTGTAGACTTTGCGCGGCATGCGGCGCGGTAGTTCGCGCCAATGGACGTGCCTGACCGAATAAGTTGTTTTCCAATCACATCAGCAGCCAGAGAACGCGGCAACTTGTCAACTTCTTTGATAATCGCGATTGCCAATTTCTTTGTTCTCGATTTGAAAATCTTTTCATCCATTTTGAACACCTTTCAATCTTCGATCAGATAATCTTGGAGCTTTATTACGACCTTCAACCAACACTTGCACCTGCGTGCACACCTGCCCTGGCGGGCGGTGCCAGGGAGTGCAGGTGTCGTAAATCGTTAATCGGCAATCGTAAATCTTATTCCGGGGGGCAGCAATCATCCACCAGCATTGTTCCTTGTGAGTCAATCCTCATACGCCCGCCATAGGCTTTGACTAAATTATCAGTGTGCAAAACTTCATCGGGATTCCCAAAAGCAACGATGCGATGATTGAGCAGCATGATGCGATCGAAATGACTCGCGGCTTGCTCAAGGTCGTGCGTGGCGACCATGACTGTGACGCTTTCTGTTTGGAGTCTATCCAGTAAATTCAGGATGCCTTCCTGTGATGGAGTATCAAGTCCTGTAAGCGGTTCATCCATTAACATGAGTTCGGCTTCCTGGGCGAGAGCGCGGGCGATGAACATGCGTTGCTGTTGTCCGCCTGAGAGTTGGCTGATCTGACGCGATGCCAGGTCTATTATTTCAACTGTCTCTAAAGCGTGATACACAAAATCCCAATCTTTTTTGCGCGGCCAGTTGAACGGACCGAGTTTCGCGGAGCGTCCCATCATCACGACATCCGCGACATTGACGGGGAAATTCCAATCCACCTGACTGCGTTGGGGAATATATGCGATGCACACGTGTCCGCGCGGCTTTGAGCCAAAGATATTCACTTCTCCCGATGTGGGAGGCAGTACGCCGGATACAACTTTGAACAATGTGCTTTTGCCCGCGCCGTTGGGCCCCACCACCGCGACGCGTTCGCCCTCGTGAAGATGAAATGATATATCTTCTAGCGCGACACGTCCGTTGTAGCGCACAGTGAGACGGGCGACATCGAGAATGGGCTGGTTAGTTTGGTGATGGGTGTGAGGATACATAATTTTCTAGGAGACCTGAGATGCATCATGCGCGCCATCGTTTTCAAGAATCTTGGCGTGGACAAAGGTCATTGCCGATTAATCTTTCGCGAAGACATGTCAGGTCTGGTATTTTTATTTCAATGCATTGACAATTTGCGTTACATTATGTTTCATCATGTCAAGATAGGTCGCGGCGGGCGCGCCGTTGGTGAGAGATTCAAGATGCAGGTTAGTGATAACTTTTACATTTGTTTCAGATGCGATTTGAGATGCAAGCGCAGGGTTATCGGACGTGTCCAAAAAGATGGCGGGCACGCCGCGGGCTTTGACCTGATCAATTAACGCGGCGATTTGCTGCGCGGAGGGGGACGCGTCTGTGCTGAAACCTGGAACCACCGCGCCTATAACAGTAAACCCATAACGATCTGCAAAGTAACCCAATGCCTCGTGATTGGTAATTAGTAATTTTCGTTGAGGCGGGATTTGCGAGACCTGCTTAGTGATCCACGCGTCCAAATTTTTTAGTTCAGCAACGTAAGCATCTGCATTGGATTGATAAACCGCTGCGCCGTCGGGATCGAAATGTGTCAGCCCCTCGCGGATGTTTTCAACATAGATGATTACATTATTTGGATCGAGCCACAAATGCGGGTCAATGCCATGTTCACTCTCCGTGTCTGTTCTCAGACTTATGCCTGCTGAGGCTTCGATGACCTCTCTCTCCCCTCCCGCAGGCTTCGCATCCAGCAGAGACTCAAGGAAGCGCTCGTACTCCGCGCCGTTGACGATGAGCAGTTTGCACTGCTCGATCTTCGCCGCATCCTGCGGGGTCGGCTGATAGGAATGTGGGTCCGCGCCTACGGGTAAAAGAGCCTCCACCTTTATGCGGCCACCCGCGACGTTACGGGCAACGTCCGCGAGGACGGTGGTGGAGGCTAGGATAACGGGATCAGTCTTCCCCGAGGCTTCGCGCGAGGCGGGTTGTCCGCATGATGTTAATAGGGTAAGAAAGAGCAGGGCGATAGCAAGGCAACGCATTCAATCTCAATTATTCCAGCGCAATGTATGATAAATTGCGGAGCCGATGGTCAGCAACCCGATCACAATCGCTGTGATTTTCGGAATCGGCAGGCGACGGGATTCCTCCTTATGAAGTTGGTCTGCATTGAGTTTCGCGCCGACTGCGGCGGCGACAGGGACTGAAGCACAGAACATGCACATCTTAGACTCTCCTTATTCTTTGTCCAATTCGGCGCTTTCATTCGGGAGGATTTCCTTCTTGAGCAGGAAGTATGCGCCTGTGAAATGATCGTCCACATTAGCGACCAGCGATGCCTTTCGAGCGGGAAGCATATGAACGACCTCCCAACCTGCGAGTCCTTTGTTATCCAACG
>CAZIYY010000264.1:0-3095 GCA_964543585.1 uncultured Anaerolinea sp.
CGGTGAAGGTGCAGAGTTCGGGCGGCGTGAAGATCATCGCGGCATTGCGCGACGCCTTGTTCGTGAATAACATCGTGGAGAGTTTTGCTCAGATGATGGGTTTGCCCGGGACGCAGTTATCCGATACCTACCTGTTACCAGCCTACAACAACGTCACCCTCGATGAACAATTGAGGTTCGGGGTGCCATAAAGTTCATCTTATTTCGGTTGAGAGCATCAGTGGCAGAGGCTTGGAGTCTCTGCCACTGATTTTATTCTCCCTGCGTGACTGCCTCTAAACGATCTCATGCCACGCCTGAGAGCGAAGCCGTCCTATGGGCAATGAATTCGATAGGTTACCAGTTTCTCGATCTGTTGGGTACGATCAACGGCCGCGCCGCCCTTGTTCAACCCGATAAACTGAAACTCAAACCATCCTAATTCGAGCCGCAGGTCCGGGTGAACGTCCTCGCCGCTGAAAACCATCGAGAAATTACCGTTCCCCTTTCGCTCCATCTCTGCCAAAATTAAGACAAAGTGCGGATCTCAAACTCGCCATCCCCCAAACAATCATGGTCAAGCGCATAGCACATTTGTAGATTATACAAGAAAGCCTCATATAATTCTTCATCAGTCAAGGTAAAGCCCGCCTTGAGCGCTTCCAAGCCCATCCCAACGCATTCACTCGCGCGTTTGGACGAGACGCTTACTCTGAACATAATACTGAAAATATTACTTCGTCGATCTGACAGAAAAATTCGCGATACGCTTTGCGTGCACCCGCTTGCGATTGCTTAAGCGCCCGCGTTTTTTCCGGCCAGTCTCGAGTGGCTTTGATTGATGCAGGTCGTCCGTGGGTCCCGTTTTCTTGAAGATAGCCGAATCATATTGAACTTCTCCCCGTTTTGATAAGACCTTTTGCAGGCAGTCACCTATGCCGACCCCTTTCAATTTTCATTTCATAATCCAGCTGTGGAACCTCGGGTGGTAAGCATCACAAGCGCGCAGATATATCACTTGAGCAAATCGCTGTAATAATCACAACTCGTCTAAGGCGCGCTACCGGGCAATAAACGGGCAAGCAAAGTCTTTACACTTCCTGGGCTTCCGGTTGACCATAGGTTATTTCGAAAAGCGGTGGTATTTCACATCGATTTGGTCTCTGAAACCTGCATTTGACATTAATCCAAAATGTAACCTTCAAATATCAATCTCGTCTTAAATACAGAGGAAGATTTTCAGCTGGTTCGGGTAGAATTACCGATCTCCACCATTGCCATTTCATTATGTGCTTTCCATACAAGATCGGCTGGGAAGCATCAATGCCTCAGAAGGAAAACCCCCGGTAAGATGATAAACCGCCTTGTCAAACCTATCCGTTTAAGGATGCGACACCAGAAGAAACGGCTCATTCCATGGGCTGAAAGATGGCGCTGGGTTTTGATCACGGGTGTGGGTGTGCCTCTCTTTTTGGCGGAGGTCTATGAATTTACCGAGTTAATGCCCTTAAATCCATCCCTACATTTTGGTGAGATTGTTTTATTCGTAATCCTGCTCGCTGGTACCGGACTGTTTCTTGAGCTTTTCGTCAGGTTAAATCGCGACTATAAGCATATGCTGAAAATTCTGGGGTATAAACATAACCTTAGCCTTGAGTTGGCATTAAATGATAGTTGGGAGACCTTTACTGCCAAGCTGGCGGAATTGCCGCACCGAATAGCGGCGGTCGACGAGGCGTATCTCCTTGCGAGCAATCCGTTTAGTGGCAAATTTGAGACAACGAGCCATTGGATAGATGTGACGCTGGTTCCGGGCACAGAGACCTGGGATCCTGCCGTTCAATGCCAGAAATGTTTTGCAAAGGCTTCCAGCAAGAAGACAAGTTTTCATTTATGCTCGAACGGTATAGAAACATCCTCATATCACGTTTATAGTCTGGAAATGATCTACCCCAATATGGCGACTGCAGTTCTAAAATTCAGGCTAAAACCTGGTTCCATATTGTCCTATGAGGAGGAACAGATCTTCAAGAATATTGGAGATGAAATTGCCGTTGCTTTGCGGGTCAGCCAGGACCGCAAAAGACTCTCCGAAATGCAGCATGCAGAAGTGACGATGGCGGAACGGCGAACGATGTCCGCCTACGTTCACGACGAACTTGGGCAGAACCTGGGTTATCTGCATCTCAAACTCAGTCAGTTAAGCTCAAATCACTATGACAATACTCCTGTCGATATTCAAACTGAGATAAAGCGGCTGGAGGGAGTTGCCAACGAATCCTACCTGCTTGTTCGCGATATTTTGAAAAAATTACAACCCGAGACGTCGCCCCACTTAACCAATCTTTTGCGGGAGCACGCGAAAATTGTTTCACAAAGGGCAAATTTTGTCCTGGATTTCAATTGCATAGGAGGTCCCATTCCTTTGGCGTCCGATGTTCAACAGGCAATTTTCTATATCTTTCGTGAAATCCTCAGCAATATAGAAAAACACGCGCGGGCTGATAAAGTGGAGGCGCTTGTTCTCTGGCGCGAGGATTTTCTTGATATCTCGGTGGCTGACAATGGAGTCGGTTTCGATCAAAATTTGGTACACCGGGATGAGCATTTCGGCTTGGAGATCATGCAGGAGAGGATCTTCAATTTGGACGGGCAAATTGCCATTAAATCCTCCGCCGATACTGGTACGGTTGTTTCGTTATCCATACCGCTTAATTTTAGGAATAATTGAAGATGAGCAAAAATGGAATCGAAACGGGCGGCGCGCAAAAAATCCTGATCATTGACGATCACATCCTCTTCCGGGAGGGATTAATCAGTCTTTTTCGCTCTACATCCGATTTCGACGTGGTTGACGAAGCCGGCTCGGTGGGAGAGGGCGTTGAAAAGGCCTTCGAACATGGGCCGGATATCATCTTAATGGATTTTTCCCTGCCCGACGGAACAGGTTTGGATGCGACTCGTTCCATTCTAAAGGAATTGCCTAATTGCAAGATCGTCTTCCTGACGGTTTATGAGACCGATGAGAATCTTTTTGCCGCCATTCGATTGGGGGCAAAGGGATACATGCTCAAGAACATTTCCAGTCTTTCCCTCCTGGCAAGCCTGCGCGGCTT
>CAZIYY010000264.1:3105-4156 GCA_964543585.1 uncultured Anaerolinea sp.
TGTCGCGCAAGATGATGAGCAGGGTGGTGGAATCCGCGCACTCCAGTTCAGTATCCCAGAATGCCGAGATTCTCAACAAACTGAGTCCCAGGGAAATGGATATTCTTAACGAGTTGAAAACCGGGGCCTCCAATTCCCAGATTGCGCGCAAGTTCTTCTTATCGGAGAACACCATAAAGCATCACATCCATAACATATTGGAAAAATTGGACGTGCCCAACCGCCGTCAAGCTGGGGCGTTGGCGGGAAATCTTGACTTAAGGAACAACAACACCGCGTAGGTTGCACCCAACAAATCGTTTCATCGGATCATGGCAGGGTTAATCCTTGAGGGTTAACTCTTTTTTAATGCTCAAATACTGCCGAGGGATCTTTCGCGCATTCGCAAGCCAAACCGCACCACGCGCCTCAAAGATGTAATCCAGGCCCTTCAATCAACATCGAACGCCACACAAAAGGCTTTGAACAAACTGCTTAAATCCAAAAAGATCAGGGCAAGGTGAAACGCTTTGATTCGCCCCGGGTCTTCAACGGATTCTCTGTTACGGCGACATCCGACGTGATTAATGAATTATCGCAGCACCCGGATGTGTTGATTATTTCCTCCGACGATCTCCCGATCGTCCCCGCTTACGACACGCCTAAGCCAAACATTTCGCTCGTCAATGCGCCCGCGCTGTGGAGTCAGGTATATAGCGGGCAGGGCGTAGTCATCACCAACATGGATAGCGGTGTGGATGTGAACCACCCGGATCTTTCCGCCCGTTGGCGGGGCGGCGGCACAACGATCATTGTGCCAAGGCCATGATCCTAAAAATTGACGACGCACCGTAAAGGTATGGTAGATGATGCATTTGTCATCTACCATATTTTTATTACCTTCAAGGACGGTCAATTACCGGTAATTCTTGTTTCGGATTCAGTTGCGTGAAGCGAGCGCCCTGCTCGCAGTCCGACTACTCGCGAACAAGAAGCGTGAAGTTAATTATTTACAAATGCTTAGTTGCAAACATGAGGTAACTATGATAAACCAATTGGTATGAACCAACGT
>CAZIYY010000265.1:0-4143 GCA_964543585.1 uncultured Anaerolinea sp.
CTTGTTCGTTGAGTGTGACGTTGTTGTAGGAGGGGAACCAGTAGGTATCGGATAACTGGGAAGAGGGCAGCCCCATCAACTGAGTAGAACTAGTAGGCAAGCCGTTTACATTGAAAAGTTCGCGCAGTCCAGTGACAATTGGAATGTTATTGGTGCTCACTACTTCCACGGGTCCGTTATCCACTCCCGCATAGTTCGGCCTCACACTACCCTGCGGTGGAACATCCTGACTGCCTTTTAACAGACCTCCGATGGATGTATCAACATGTGCAGAATCATATTCATACGCCCCAATATCACAATGACTTCCCTGCGGACGCGTCACCCCGCGTTGGTCGGTAGCTGCACAAGTTGCATCATCTCCTGCATTAATAGCTGGGGAACCGGGCAATAATGCTAACGTCTGAGTTGGACCGCCGTTATCAGTCAACGGACCTAGAAGGGGATTTGCATCCAGGTTGCCTGTACCGGGATAACCACCCTGCACAATACTATTGGTCACAGCGGGGCTAGAACGAGTATAAAATATTTCTCCACCCGTGTTACCCCATAAAATGCTATTTTTTATTAATGAGGTGCTATCGGTGGCTATTCCGCCTCCTTCAAAGGTTGCTATATTCCCTGTCATCGTTACATTCGTCAGAGTCGGATTACTATCTATATCACGATTGAGCATTCCGCCACCATATTCAGCAGAATTACCAACAAACGTTGAATTTATCCGCTTGGGCTACTAGTTCCATTGTACAGCCCGCCGCCAAGAGCGCTGGCAGTGTTGTCTATAAAAGTTATATTCACTAAGACTGGGTTACTATTCCAATTAGCAATTCCACCACCCACTTCGGCTGAATTATGACGAATAGTAACATTTGTCAGCCTTGGGCTACCACCATCATTTAACATTCCCCCGCCGCCATTGTTAAATGGAGGCGTGCCATTTGCATTCCCATCCGTGATAATAAAACCATCCAGCACAGCGGTCGTATTTGTATTGTTTCCTACAACTACATGATATGAATTATCTGAATTGTTACCTTGAACCCCAATATCCCCACTTAACATCGTGACATTCGCTGCCGCATCCCTCTGATCAAGGGCCGTTTCCGTACCAATAAATCCACCATAAATTGCTACGCCAATTTTGAGTGTGAAAGAAACGGTGCGATCTATGCCTGTGGTTGGCTTGTATGTTCCAGCCGCGACCCAGATTTCATCGCCGCTTATTGCGGCCGCAAGAGCGGACTGTAAATTGGTATAGGCGTCCATCCAAGATGTACCGTTGTTTGCGCCATTCGCGTTCCATTTGACATACTGAATGCCTGGTTCATATTCGTACGCCCCAATATCACAATGACTCCCTTGCGGACGAGTCACTCCGCGTTGGTCCGTGGTCGCACACGTTGCATCGTCTCCCGCGTTAATTGCTGGAGAACCTACACCTAGCGCCATGGTTTGGGTGAAGCCACCATTATTCTGCAGGGGGCCAACAAGAGGATTTACATCGAGGTTGCCTGTACCCGGATAGCCGCCTTGCACAATGCTGTAGTTCACGACCCGCGTCCCTGATACATCAAAGATCTCGCCACCCGGATTGCTGTACAAAATACTGTTAGTGACGCTGGGATCGCTCCCATAGGCGTTATACATCCCACCGCCTTGACTAGCTTGGTTGCCACTAAACGTCACATTTTTCAGGCTCGGATTACTTCCGTTGTCGTTGTATATCCCGCCGCCCCAGTCAGTGGCTGAATTGACGTTGAAGGTCACGTTCGTCAAGATTGGACTGCTACTACTCCAGTTTATTATCCCGCCGCCTCCAGCGCCGCCTGTATTACCACTGAAGGTAACATTCGTCAGAATTGGGCTGCCGTAATGAAAATTTTCCATCCCGCCACCTGAGCGGACTGCTGAATTTCCACTAAAGGTCACGTTCGTTAGAATCGGATTGCTGTAGTTTTCGTTGCGAATCCCACCACCTTCAATGGCGGAGTTGGCGTTGAAAATCACATTCGTCAGGATCGGGTTACTACCATTCGGATAGCTGTATTCCCCACCATTGTACATCCCACCGCCAAAGGTGGCATAGTTACCGTTAAAAATTATGTTCATTAAGGTTGGACTGCCTTTGTCGTTATACATCCCGCCGCCCTTGCTTTGATCCGATGAATACATACTACTATTTGCGTTACCAGCTGTGATGGTAACGCCATCCAGTATGGCAGAGTTGTTCTCGCTACTGCCAATCACCACATGATATGAGTTATCGCTGTTGTCACCCATAATGCCAATATCGCCACTCAAAATCGTGACATTTGTTGCAGGGTCGCGCTGGGTGAGCAAAGTCTCTGTGCCAGCAAAACCGCCATAAATTGCTACGCCAATTTTGAGTGTGAAAGAAACGGTGCGATCTATGCCTGTGGTTGGCTTGTATGTTCCAGCCGTAACCCAAATCTCGTCACCGCTTATTGCAGCAGAAAGAGCAGATTGTAAATCGGTATAGGCATCCGCCCAGGATGTGCCGTTGTTCGCCCCACTTGCATTCCATTTTACGTGAATCACTGCACTCGCCTGAACAGACACCACCCCAAACATCCCGCCCAGCAGCGCCAGGATCAGTGCGAAATTTAGGACAAACAACTTGCGATTTCTGAATAGCATAAAACTTGCTCCTTAATTTGTGTGTGATGATTTGCCACCCCATGACGCAATATGTCTGCATGAGTTACTTGTATTTACTTTGCATTTCACGAAAGACGCACTGCAATAAGGTTTTTCTCACCGCGAAACTTGCAGGCAGGTGCAAGTTTCCTTTCTTTGCGGTAAAAAAGTTGTTTTTGCAGTAGACTTACGAAACATTTCTGTGTAGCTAAAGGAGAAATCAAAAGCCCGTCTCTTGCGAAACGGACTTACAGAGTTTCGTCACAAAAGAGTCAGTCGAACCATTACCCGACTCCTTTCATAGACTTTGGAAGTCTGTCTCGACGGTTCAAACCACGAAGACTCCTAAAAGACTTCCGAAGTCTCATTGCTACGGCTTCTCCAACCCATGCTCATTCAAAAACTTTTCATCTTCGAGGATTTCCTTTGTCATCCCATCTGCCACGATCAAGCCGTCGTCCATCACGATGGTGCGCGGGAACAACTCCTGAGCAAGTCTCATATCGTGCGTGGAGACGAGCATGGTGATCCGCAGGTCGCGCAATAAGTTGATCAACGTTCGTCTTGCGCGCGGGTCGAGTCCAGCAGAGGGTTCATCTAAAATAAGAATACTTGGATTCATGGATAGCACCGTCGCAATCGCAATGCGTTTCTTTTCACCTACGCTCAGATGATGGGAAAGCCGGTCGCGATAAGAGGACATGCGCACGGCTTCGAGCGCCGAGTCCACGCGCGCGAACACTTCCGTTTCGGGTAGTCCCATGTGAAGCGGACCAAACGCCACATCCTCGAACACCGTCGGGGAGAAGAGTTGGTCGTCGGGGTTCTGGAACACGAGTCCGACCATTGCGCGGATGACAGGCAAATTGTCACGCGTGAGGCGCATGCCCGCTATTTCGATTTCGCCGCGCCCGCCCAAAATCCCATTCAGGTGCAGCATCAAAGTGGACTTCCCCGCGCCGTTCGGACCGACCAATGCGGCTTTGTCTCCCGCGCACAAGTTGAACGAGATGCCGCGCAAAGCGGCGTGCCCGTCGGGATACGCAAAATGCAAGCCGCTCACTTTTACGATGTCTTTTTCACATTCGATGTTTTGCATTACAACCGTCCTGCAATCTGCATGATGATGAGACCGAGAATGGACACCGCGCCGATCTGCCAATCGCTCGCATGAAAATGATGCGGATGGATCGTCATGAGTTCGCCTTTGTAGCCGCGCGCTAACATCGCGTTGTAGATGCGGTCACTGCGCTCGTAACTCCGCAGGAATAATTGACCCGCCATGTGACCTGCGATGCGCGCCCGCCACACCACACTTCCACCGGACCTCTGACCTGCCGCGGCCCCCGAACGCGCCTGTCTCGCCCTAAGCAGTCTCAAGACTTCATCCGCCAGCACAAAAAGGTAACGATAGAGGAATGAGATGATGACGGTAATGATCGTGGGCACGCGCAGGTGATTAAGAGCGTGGACGATCTTCGGGAA
>CAZIYY010000266.1:0-4121 GCA_964543585.1 uncultured Anaerolinea sp.
CGATCTCGGCCTTGACAGGGCCGCATGTTAGGCCGCTACACCACGGGACCAATATCATACTCATGGAGTACTAACAAGCGGGCGAGAGTTTACCATGCAGATTATTGTTGTGTCAATACGCCCAGTCTTTATAAAGCGCAGGATCGGTAGGTGTCAACCCTGAGGGGTCGTGGACGTAGACATAATCGCCTTCATGCGCCCAGTTGAACAGCCAGTGCGCGTCGCCGACGGAGAGATTCACACATCCATGCGATTGAGGATACCCAAAGCGCGTACGCCAATAAGCGCCATGCAAAGCGCGCGCTTTGTCGAAATACATCGTCCAGGGAACATTATCCAGATAATAAAAATCAGTCGGGTCGTTGTTACGCATCGTCTCGGTCTCTTTTTTCTGGTAAATCTGGAACAAGCCGGGGCGCGTCCAGAACGGCTCGAGTCCGCTGGCGATGACTGTCGCAAAGACCAATTGATAATTGTCGTATACAGCGAGTGTTTGTTCCGCGAGGTCAACGTTAATCCAGCGGCCCATTGTTACTCCCTCGGGCGGGGTCGTGTTCGGTGTGACCATCGCGACCTTGCGCGCTTCCACCCATTGATCGGGACCGATCATGTTCCAATCCGCGCCGTCAAGGTTTTGCGTGGCGTAGACCTGGATAATATCAATGAAAGGATTAAGATACTGCGCGGTTTCTGGTATGTTGTATCCGGGCGCTCTTTTTACTGGGATGTATTCGAAGGGCCAGGCAAACGAATTTTTCGGCGTTGATTTGAATTGCAAACCCTGGTAGGAAGAGACTTCGCCAACGCGCGCGCCCTTCCCCGGAATCCACGCGCCTGATTGAAGCAGGTAATAAATGCCGTGACCGGTATCCACTCGATCAACATATGACACATACACAAACCCCGGCAGAAACGATTGCCCGATGCTCTCGCCGCCGGGCCCGCTTATGATTGGCACCTCATCCTTTTCCAGGTGGAAATAAAAATATGGAAGTGTTGTAAGGGCCGGGTCCGGTCTATAGGAGGGCAAAAGACGAGGGGGAAACGTCAATCCCAATTTCCCCAATTCCGTGAGGTACGTGGATGGTCCCAGAGGGAGACAATCATCCGGCGATTCAAAATACACAGCCGGCGCGCAGACGACAGCCCCGCTTTCCGGTTCCGTTCCCTGCGCGGCAGTGATTGAATCAGGCTCAAGGCTTAATATCGTGACGATCCCCAGGATAAAAAGAAAAGTTTTTTTCATCGGCGGCTCTATGTTACCGACGATTTTAACATGGCTGCGTTAGCATTTCTGTAATTGATCGGATTCTTTTCGGTTGCACTGGCTTGACACATTTTGTCCACTATGCTAAATTACCTGTAATTCTATTGCAATTTCACCAGCCATCTTTGCGGCTGGGGAACATCTTTGTGCAGGAGGGTCGTCTTGTCCAAGTCACGTACGCAACAAATGGTAGATCGTCTGCGCGAGTTGCAAGCCTCGTCGCCCGATATTGAAGCTTCAGCAGTAGTGAGCGTGGACGGTTTAAGCATCGCTTCCGCCTTGCCTCAAGGCGTAGAAGAAGACCGTGTGTCAGCGATGTCCGCCGCGATGTTATCCCTCGGTGAACGGATCGCATCGGAGTTGGGACGCGGTACACTTGAGCAGGTTTATATCAAAGGGGAAAAGGGATATGTCGTCCTTGTGTCGGTAGGAGAAGAAGCTGTTCTCACTACGCTGGCACGTGAACAAGCAAAATTAGGCTTGATCTTGCTGGATATAAAGCGCGCCGCCGAAGACTTGGCGAAACTGATCTGAGTGGAGTTGCCATGAGTCCCGTTCAAAAGACCGGTCTGTATTATCCCAATAAATTTGGTCTCATCATCATTAAGTCGCTCGAAGAGGTGATGGGTAAAAATGGTCTCAACGCCATTCTTAATCTGGGTGGCTTGAATAGTTATATTGAAAATCTCCCGCCGGATAATCTCGATAAAGGTTTTGATTTTGCAGAGTTATCCGCAGTGGGAGTCGCGCTGGAGGAGATGTACGGTCCGCGCGGCGGCCGCGGCCTGGCTCTGCGCGCCGGACGCGCCACCTTCTCCGACGCGTTGAAAAACTTTGGCGCCCTGGCAGGCGCGGCGGACCTGGCTTTTGTCGTGCTTCCGCTTCAATCCAAAGTCCGTATCGGTTTGCCTGCCGTTGCAAAAATCTTCTCCCAGTTGAGCGACCAGCACAGCACCGTGGAAGAAAAGGATACTGAAATCATTTATACGATTCACAAATGCCCCGTCTGTTGGGGGCGCACAAACGCAGATAAGCCTGTTTGCTACCTTGCCACTGGCTTATTGCAGGAAGCCCTCAAGTGGGTCTCCGGCGGCAATGAATTCCGCGTCAATGAATCCAAATGCGTGGCGGTCGGCGACGCAGTTTGTGAATTCGTCATTCAAAAAGAACCCATTTCGTAAAACGGGGTGGATATGGCAGACGCCAAATCGAAAATCCTGATCGTCGAAGATGACCTCGATGTAGCCGAGATGTTGAACGCATATTTCCGCGTTCAGGGATATGAGGTTTTCACTGTTAATTGGGGGGAAGACGGCGTCCGCGCCGCCCAAACGGTCCTACCCGATCTCCTAATCCTCGACATCCGCCTTCCCGACATTGATGGATTCGAAGTCGCGCGGCGTGTGCGGAGCGACCGTCGCACCAATGAAATCCCCATTATCTTCCTCACCGAAAAACGCGAACGCATTGACCGCCTTCAAGGACTTGAGGTAGGCGCAGACGATTACATTACCAAGCCCTTCGACGTGCAGGAATTACGCCTGCGGGTCCGAAATGCCTTGAAACGGGTGAGCCAGGGATCGTTGACCAATCCTGTCAGTGGGTTGCCTGAGGGTCCGCTCGTGGAAGAACGGCTCTCTGAAGTGCTTCACAAAAGCGGCTGGGCGTTACTCCACATTTCCATTAATCATCTTGAGTCTTTCCGTGAGGCATACGGCTTCGTTGCCTCGGATGACGTTTTGCGCGCCATCAGTCTAATGATCCATAACACGATGAAGGAAACGGGTTCAGCGGAAGATTTTCTGGGTCATCTTAGTCCCACCGATTTTGCGGTTGTACTATCCCCTTCAAATCTTGCGCCTTTCCAGGAGCGCATCCGCTCACGGCTTGAGCAATCGCTCGATTATTTCTATCCCATCAAAGACCGTGAGCAGGCATCCAAACGACAGGACCGCCTTGGGATCAAAATCGTTGAAGTTCCTTCTGTGTATGGGCGTTATACGAGTGTTGACCAGCTAAAGAAGGAACTCTTGACCAAATCCTGATGCGTATTACGGTTGTGTTACCTACCTACAATGAAGCGGAGAACCTGGCAAGACTGGTCTCCGTTTTATTTTCGCTCCCGCTTGACCTGACTGTTCTCATAGTTGACGATAACAGCCCGGATGGCACGGGGACCATCGCCGAGGAATTATCAAAGGAATATCAGAGCAGATTGGCGGTCCTTCATCGCGCAGGGAAACTGGGACTGCGTTCCGCTTACATTGAAGGATTCGGCAGGGCGTTTGATTTGGGGGCGGAGGCAGTCGTTCAAATGGATGCGGACTTTTCCCACGACCCTGCCGTTTTGACGGAGATGGCGCGCCGCATCGTTTCCTTTGATGTTGTGATTGGATCCCGTTATGTTAGAGGCGGCTCACTCGATGAGCGCTGGCCGCTTTGGCGCAAGGCATTATCCGCTTTCGGAAATAATTATGCGCGCGCCATCCTTAGGTTTCCGTTGCGCGATGTAACGACGGGCTATCGCATGTGGAGGCGCGAAGCTTTGCAGAAAATGCCTCTGGATCGTATTCGCTCAAACGGCTATATCTTTCTGGTTGAGATGGCCTACGTTGCCTTCCTACTGGAATACGATTTTACTGAGGTGCCGATTCATTTTGCAGACCGTCGCTGGGGAAAGTCGAAGATGTCGCTGAAGATTCAACTGGAAGCCGCGTTTCGCATTTGGGATGTGTGGTGGCATTATCGTGACATGCGAAGCAAAAGCCATCCGCATGAAATCAAAAATTGAAGAGAAAAGTGACAGTCACTTTGGTGTAAAAACTCTTGCAGTTATACCCTGAGTTGCTCTTTA
>CAZIYY010000267.1:0-4117 GCA_964543585.1 uncultured Anaerolinea sp.
ATGATGGCAGGACAATTGTCATTCATTTTGCAGGCGATACTATGTTTGGCCGTCGTTTTTTTGATCCAAACGAAGACGACGACACATCAGATGGACTGCTGCCTCTTGAGCCCACGGTTGAGGATCACATGAAACTATTGGCGTCAGTTAGGCCACTTTTGGAGAACGCCGATTTTACGGTGGTGAATTTTGAAACTACACTAAGCCATCAGCCTCACTTTCGTAAAAGAGATCCACGACCTGTGGCTTTTCACTCTACTGCCGAGTACGTTTATGCAAGCCACACGAATAGTGTGATGGCTCTTAAGCAATCTGGAGTAGACATCGTTGATATAGGAAACAATCATAACTACGATTTGCTGGAGGAAGGACTCGGCGTTTCCCTTTCTACTCTTGATCAGATAGGCATGCTCCATTTCGGTGCAGGAACGAACGAAGCAAGTGCCTGGGCGCCGGTAATTATCTCCTCAAAAGGACAGACAATCGCATTTGTTGGATGCACAACGGTTAGAATCCCCTCTGCCTCAGTTACCAAGACAGATGTGCCTTATGTGGCCTCTGATGCACTTAAGAAAGGCGGCGCAGCTTTTTGTTCAGATGTTGACTTACACTCTGCGGTCATCCATGCAAAACAACAGGCTGGTATTGTTATCGTCATGATCCATGGCGGCACAGAATACCAGCGTACTCCAACTAACAAAATCATGTTTCTCACCGAAGTGGCGAGACAGGCGGGCGCTACTTTGGTGATTAATCATCATCCGCACGTTGTAGGTGGGTTTTCATTGCGAGATCAATCGTTGATCGCCTGGACGATTGGTAACTTCCTCTTTGACCAGACCGTGTGGCCATCGTTTGAATCGTATATGCTTGCGGTTTATCTACGGGATGGAAAAGTCATCCGAGCCTATGTTGAACCCTTGATCATTGACGGTTACCTGCCTCACGGCCTGACCGATGAATTAGCAGATTACGTTGTGCGCGGCGCTGCAGGCCGTGAACCTGGTCCTTTTATTGTGGAAAGCGGCGCCATGGAGGTTGATCTTGAGGGGCGCGCCATTCAGAAAACCTATACTCAAACGATGGATGGAGGCGCGGAACCAGGGAAAATCATTGCCATCCCTCAATCACAATGGATTTCTGATTTTAAGGGAACCGGCAAATTATTATTGGGTCGTGACCTGTTGTGGATAGGCGGGTTTGAAAATGATGAGGTGGACTCTGCTGCGCGCGCGGCTCCACTTTGGGATCTAGAATTGGGCGATTTGCAAGTCGGGCAAGATTATGCTTATGAAGGTGAAACAGGCATCCGCCTGACCAGAGGCGGCAGTAATATTGAGGATGTCGTGACGACTAATCTTCATCGACTTCGGGTCAGCCCAGGAATAGAGCTAAGCGTCACCGGGATGATGCGTGCCAGTCAAGGGACAACCGCTCTTATACAGATTAGCTGGTATCCAGACACTCTTGGACCTTCTTTTCTGCAGACGACTGAACCTATAACGGTTGAATCCCATGATCAATGGCAATCTTTCCGTTTTGATGCGCAGGCGCCTTCTAATGCAGTTGCTGTACAGGTGTTTCTACGGCTTACTCCTCCCACTCAGGGAACGGCTACTGCCGATTTTGATAATATTCGCGTCATTGAATGGGCTGATGCTAGAGCATCATACAGTCCCTTATACAATTATGCCCTTCTTACTGGCCCTGGAGATTTAACTTACACCCAGCAAGTTTTGCCCGGTGCGGAACAATGGTTTACTCCCATTGCCAGCCAAAACAAATAAGCCATAGACAGGTTTTAAAACTCACCACGCAATCAATCGAACCCGGCAAATCAAAACCGGGATGATAAGATTGACATTGAGAGACGAGACAAGAATGCAGATTTCCTATGTTTTTTTTATTTTGTCGTTAGCTATTTTCCTTTGGATTACCGGATGTGCGCCGCAACAGGATCAAACTCCCATGCCGAACCCCGTTTCAACTTCCCATCCAGGCGCAGCGACTACTCCCGCGACAGCCCTTGAAACAATCAATGGCAGTTTTCGGAATCAAATCAGTAATCTGGAAGATAAAATGCCGCGCGCGAACAGCGAGGGGTTCGTCGTCCCTGTGAATCAGGAGCAGGCAGACTTTGCTGAATTGGCAGTATCGCTGGTTGGCGCGAACGACCCAGCGCGCGCCAACCAACTGGCGGTCAGGAATAATTACTCATTGACCTATTACGTGGACCGCGGCGACGATGATTCCGTGAACTACCTCCTGCGGGAAAATAAGCCGATTCAAAAAGGATGGGGACTATATGCCTTCCGCGTCGATTCTACAAGCAATATCATTATCGAGGCGCCGCATCCACTTTACGATCGCAGGACACCCTCCGTTGCGCTCGATATTTACCGCGCACTGGATGCGCGCGCGCTCCTGATCGCCGGCGCCCACCGAAACGCGAATTCTGATGGCTCGGCAGATATGGCGCACACGACTGAAAGTATCTTTCAGTCTATTCACCAAGCCTTATCGCAGGAAATGCAAGCCAGGTCAGGGAACGTCATCATCCTCCAAATTCACGGATTTCATACCAGCAAGCATGACGGTTACCCCCAGGCTGTTTTTGGCTTTGGAGAAAAGATGGAGGCGACGGAATTCGCTTTAGCCAAAAAACTGGAGGACGCGCTTTTTGAACGGGGAATTAACGTTGGATTGTGCACCGGGGATGTCTGGCAGGATTTATGCGGGACAACGAATGCCCAGGCTTCAACCATGAATGGAGGCGTGTTCATCCACATCGAACTTGACGAAGATCTGCGCAAAGGCGACGATGCTTTGATCGCGGCTCTCGTGCAAGTTTTTGGCGAATGATGCTTCCTGCTTAGCCTTATCTCCGTCGCGGTCACGCATACTACAGCGCGCCGCATAAATATCTAAATTTGCATTACATCCCCACAAGTGCGAGACAGTATGTCACCGTGTTCGTGACACTTCCGCCAGCAGGCTCATAAATTAAACATAAAGGAACATACAGCCATGAAAACTATCATTTCTTATTCTCACTACGGCGCGCATATGCGCGACCAGTAAGATAACCAATTATACCCAATGGCAGAGACCAAAGGAGATTAGCAACTGTGTAATCCAGGAATTTCGATTTTGTCAAGCTCAATATACTATCTATCATGATCGACAAAAACGCATACACTCCTATTCCAAAACCCCAAATACGTGGCCATAGTTCTGGCTTCGATTTGTTTTGTTTTAAGAGAATATACGTAACAATTCCCCAGAATAATCCTAATATCGGTACAACAAAATCTATTGAACTCATATAGTCCTCATTTCTATAGAGACCTTAATTAGGAATCCCTATGGCAGTCATAAGCAAGTTAATGAAGGATGACCCCGTTCCGATTGCTCCGGTCCAAGGAGTCTCAGGTGTCGCGGGTAAAGTGCCGACTATTCCTGTAATATTCAGAGCATATTGCCTTGTCTGGCTAATTTCTCCTTGACGATAATCTTCATTAGTGCGCAAGACTGACCAAAACGTAACAACAACATCAGCACCAAATGCGATTGCATCAATTGGCGGAGGTGCGAAAGTAAAGGCTGATGCGAAAAAGCTTGCTGCGGATAACGCACAATCGAACCATCCACACCATTGCGGAACGTCGTAAAGACCATTTGTCATAAGCTGATAATAATCAGTATTAAGATTGGGCATAGACAAAGGTTGCCCTCCACCACCACCGCATCCACCACCAGCATCTATCATATGCCTAGTGGGATCAGTATATCTTAATGGATTATTTACCGTGTAACTAAAACGATTCAGATTCTGCGGGTTTGCCGCGCCAAGCACAACCGTATCAGGACTGAGGAACCTCCCCAACTTGGGCGAACAGAATCGTGCCCCATAGTGATAGATGCCCAAGCCTGTGATTTCTCTTTGACCTGTGAACAGCTTGTCCGTATAGATCGTGCCTGTCGCCACACGAGTTTCGCCAATCCCCTCTAACGACTCTCCGTCGCAACTTTCGATGGGTTCTCCCCCAAATACGCAATCGATATGATCTTCCCCCGTTTTAGTGGACATCAAAAATGTCCTGAATGCAGTAGACAA
>CAZIYY010000268.1:0-4033 GCA_964543585.1 uncultured Anaerolinea sp.
GTTTCAGCACCCTTGAGGATACCCCATGACTCAACTAGCACCAAAGGTTACATAGGCATTCCAGGCGATATTTTGACTATTGGAAGAGGCCTGACCTAGCCAAGGAAGGGCATCGACGTAATATTGGTCTATGACTGTGCACTGGCAGGTGTTATCAAAGTGAGTCTGGTAGTTAATGCCATTACCAGAGCCATAGGGAGCGGGACCAGAGGATGATCCCCACCAGTTGTTCTTGGCATTGATTGTAGGTAGTGAACCATTGTATACTCCATACCCAACATTACCATAGATATTATTGCCTTGGATCACACTAGCGGCCGCATTATTGATCGCGATGCCGCCATTGCCATTGTTACGGATGGTAGAGTTGCTAACAGTCAGATTGTTGACGCCCTGACAGGCGAACATGGAAATGCCTCCATTGCCATTATCAGCAATGAGAGAGCGTTGCACAGTGAGGTTAGCAGTGTAACTGGTAGGGCATCCACTGTAATTCATATAAATGGCATTGCTTTGGGAATTGGAGATGGTCGAATCACGCAAGATCACAGTGCTATTGGTGGGAGCATAAATAGCCTGATTGCCGTAGCGGATGGTAGTGAAATCAAAGGTAGCACTGGCCTGATCACCAAGAGCGATGCTATTCCAATCTCCAGCTGCAGGAGAAGTGCCATTTGACGTAAAGAGTATCGGCTGGCTGCTGGTTCCAAATGAGGAAAGTGTACCATTGATAATCATTGCTGTTCCAGAATTGAAGCGTATTTCCGTCCCAGGTAGGATGGTCAGTGTGACTCCATTATTTACTGTGACGTCGCAAGCAACAATATAAGGATTATTCGCCGGTCCCCAGGTGGTGTTAGAGCTAATCGTCCCGCAAATCGGTCCTGGTGGGGTTGGAGTAAAAGTTGGCGTGTTGGTTGGAGTACTCGTGGGGGTATTTGTGAAGATGAGCGTGGGTGAACCAGTAGGTGTGGGAGTTGCCTGCCCAGTTGCCGGGCCAATATATGTGAGGTGGCGGGACTCAAAAGCGTCAAAATAGTATGTCCCACGCGTACCAGTATCTATCCCGGTCAATGCTCCTAGCCGCACACGATCCATCCGCCAGGTGTCGTTATCTACTCCGGTCAAGTCCGCTTGCTGAGTGCCATCAATCCAGAGAGTAAGCCCACCGTTGTTTGAGCCGGCTGCTGTCGCGGCACGCCAATCCAACTCAACAAAGTGTGATGCATCGCTGATGGCGAACAAATTGGTGTTGGTCCAGGTTGTGCTGTCGTTCAACAGCGCAGCTCTAATCTGGTACGTGCTGGATGCTTTGAGAAATTCGACTCGCAGAACCTCCGTGGATGTGCCTGTAAAGCCTTTGAAGATGAAATGAGCATCACCGCTCGTCATCGGGATCGAGTTCGGGTCGAAGTAGAAGCGCGCCCGATAGCGCGGCTCGGCATTGGGACTGTCATCATTGACGTAGATCGTATTGGCGTCATCGATGAGCGCTTGCATGCCTTGAGTACCAATCAGTGCAGCTGTGTTGCTGACACTCAGATCACCCAGGTCAGTACTGCTCGATGTCCAGGCGGACAGATTGCCTGACTCAAAGCCATCCGCAAAAATCAGATCTGACGAGCCTGGAGTGTTCGTCGCAGTAGGTGTAGCCGTCCCAGTTGGCGTATTGGTAGGTGTGGCCATGGCGGTTGCGGTGGGTGTCGCAGTCGCCGTATTGGTGGAGGTAGCTGTTGCTGTGGCAGTTGACGTATTCGTTGGAGTACTCGTCGGCGTGGGTGAGGGACCCATAGTGGCTGTCGCGGTGGCTGTTTGCGTAGCAGTCGCGGTCCTTGTGGCAGTATTTGTCGCTGTTGGAGTATTCGTTGGAGTCAACGTATTACTTGGCGTAGTGGTGGGAGTATTGGTTGGCGTGGGGCCCACTACCAGTAAGTTGAATGCATCGACATCATTGGCAGCTAACCCCCAGGTACTGCCATCAAAATATAGACTTGGCGAGTAGGTACACGTGGTCACATCACCTATAGATGTGGGCATGCAGATAAATACGTCCTCGTCTGCGCCCGCCACTCCTGTTACCGCAAAATCTCCCAGCGTGGATAAATAAATATTGCCATTGGAAGCAACGTCCAGCGCATCTACATCTTCATTATTTGTATCAGCCAACCCGACATCTGAGCCGTCAAAATACATCCCCCATGTACCACTTGTGACATCACCTAACGAAGTTGCTGTGAACGCTAGGACATCTTCATCTCTCCCTCCTGTAATGCCAAGAACCGCGGGATTGCCAGTGGTCGAGACCAGCACCCGTCCATCGGGGAGCAGACTCAATGCATCGATGCTCTCAGCCGTTGTATCCAGACCCACATCACTGCCATCGAGATACATACTGAATGTCCCTGAGGGGACATCAAACCGCACAACGTCTTGAGGAGTAATCGCAAGCCCATTCAACGTCATGGAACTCGTGAAGGACATCAAGATCGAGTTTGTATCCAGCAAGGCGAAGGCGAACAGATCTGAGCCGCCCACACCAACAGCTGAGCCATCGAAAAAGAGACTCCAGTTCGTGCCATCGAAGCGCAGGATATCTTCATCAGCAGAAGCTACACCTCCGACAGTTTGATTGTTTGCCAAAGAAACATAAAAGGCATTGGATGACACTAGAGCAGTCGAAGTAGGTGTGGCTGTTGCCGTAGCAGTGGGTGTGTTCGTCCGAGTATTAGTTGGCGTGAGTGAGGGACCCATGGTGACTGTCGCTGTCGCTGTTGCTGTTGCTGTTTGCGTAGCAGTCGCAGTCCTCGTAGGCGTGTTTGTTGCAGTAGCGGTGGGCGTGTTTGTTCGAGTACTGGTTGGAGTAAGAGAAGAACCAGAGGTGGCTGTCCCAGTTACTGTAGGCGTCGCCGTCGTGGTATTTGTGGGAGTACTAGTATTCGTGGAGGTTTGAGTTTGAGTAGGTGTCGGCAAGTCAGTTACGGGACCAATATAAGTGAACCGCCTCGATTCAAACGCATCGAAATAGTATGTGCCGCGCGTGCCCGTATCTATGCCGGTCAATGCTCCTAATCGCACACGGTCAATCCGTCGGGTATCGTTGTCGGCTCCGGTCAGGTCTTGTTGCTGAATACCATCTATCCATAGAGTCACGCCTCCATTGTTTGCGCCAACCGCGGTCGCAGCTCGCCAATCCAATTCGATTGGATGAGGTGTATCACTGATTGTGAACCAATTGGTGTTTATCCAGGTGGTACCATCATCCAATAATGCAACTCTAAGTTGGTAAGCACCTGAGAGAAAGTGGAATTCGACGCGTAGTACTTCAGTAGAAGTACCCACAAAACCTTTGAAGATGAAGTGAGCATCACCGCTCGCCATTGGCATCGAGTTCGGATCGAAGTAGAAGCGCATTCTATAACGCGTTTCGGCGTTGGGAGTGTCATCCGTGACATAGATCGTATTGGCATCGTCGATAAGTGCTTGCATTCCTTGGCTGCCAATCAATGCAGCCGCAGCACTGACACTTAGATCACCCAAGTCAATCGTGCTGGATGTCCAAGCAGACAAATTACCCGACTCAAAATCATCCGCAAAGATCAAGTCCGAGACCTGTAGAGTCGATGTGTCCCATGCAATGGGTATATTGGTAACCTGCAACGCCGCCCCGGCTGGAGCAGCCAGGACAGGTGATAAGTTAGATCCCAACGCTGAACAGAGCATCAGGATTATGAGGAAGAGGTTTCTTAATCTCGCGAGCCCTACTGATGCCTTCGATTTGTTATGCATTTTTCCTCAAGAATATTCTTACATGTAACAATGTTCGATTCCACAGTAGCATTAGAATCAACAGCGGCAGAAGTAAATGTTATTTTGGCGGTTGGCAGACTCTCTTCAATGTCGAATACGATGGGTCCCCAATTTCCCACTTTTCATATTGTAGCACCTGGAGGGGAACAATACAATTACCATTTCATGAGATTGATCTTCCCCCGTTTTAGTGGACATCAAAAATGTCCTGAATGCAGTAGACAAA
>CAZIYY010000269.1:0-3857 GCA_964543585.1 uncultured Anaerolinea sp.
GCGGGCGGCGTTGTTCTTGTGGATCACGCCTCTTTCGGCAGCTTTGTCGAGGGCGCTGATCGCCTTCAAGACAGATTCTTTCGTTTCGGGCGAGTTTTCTTCAAGCGCTGCGCGCGCCACGCTGACAGCCGTACGCGCAGAGCCGCGCACATTTCGATTGATCAAGCGGCGTTTCTCGTTTTGATGGTTTCGTTTGATTTGTGACTTGATATTAGCCAAGGTCTTCCTCCAGAAATTTCCTGTCTTCTTTTGTGACGGCGATGTATTTTACATGAGGCTATTTGATTTGTCCAGCGATTTTACGGCTTTGCCGATACGACCACGAAGTAACCGCCCAGCATACTCTGATTCGATGATACGTAGGCAATGCCAAATACGGTGGTGTTCGCGTTGAGGAGATCCGCTTTATGGGCGGGATCATTGTTCAACCAGTTGAAAGCAGATTGAGGCGTGCCTCCCTGGGCCGCGTAGATATCTTCAACGACAAGCGATGCAGTAAATCCCTGCGCTGTAACGCGGGATTGTGGTGTGGAACCGTCTGATCCCTCGTGCTTAAGAAGGTTGGTGCAAAGCAGGTCAACGGCCTGCGCTTTTGCCGCGGCCGTCAATTGGTTGTTCAGGATCAATGCAGGCAAGCCGCTGCTCGTCCGCGCGTTGTTGATCAGGGTCCCTAACTCGGTCACAAACGTATTGTTTTCTGTGAAGTCGCAGGCGGCTGAACCACTTGCGGCTGTGGTGACGGTTGGGGATGGCTGTCCTTCTATCGTAGGCGTAACAGGCGTGGATGTGGGAGGAAGCGTAGCGGTCGCTGTCACAAGGTTGACTGGGATTTGCAGGACTTGCCCGATGTTCAATGCGTTTTCATTTTCGAGTTTGTTCAGCGCGACGATGTCTTCCGTTTTGCTGTTGAACCTTGCGGCGATGCCTGCAACTGTATCGCCTGCTTGAACTGCATATTCTATTTTTGTGCCGCGCAGCAGGTCAGGTGGAAGAGGAGTGGCAGTCGGCAACTCCATACCTGGGTTGGGGAGTTGGATTATTTCCCCAGGAATGATATTCAATGTAGCAGGATCAATGCCAATAAAAGTTTCCGCGTTATAGGGATTGAGGAACAATATCAGCGAAACACCGTCAACCCCCAAATTGAATTTCTCGGCGATGGCAGAAACCGAGTCGCCTTCTTGAACTGTGTATGGGAATGGTTCGGATGGCGTTGGAGCCACCGTTTCAGTTGGTGTGAGTGTAATGGTGGGTGTGTTAGTGGGGATGGGAGTATTTGTGGGCGTGAACGTCAATGTTGGAGTGGGTGTTTCGGTTGGGAACAATCCGCTTAATGGCTGGCTGGGACCCATCAACCAAACGATGAGCAGGATCACTCCTATTATGGTGAGTGCGATCGCTCCGTAAACCAGGAACGGGCCCCTTTGCTGGCGTCGTTTTCGATAGGAATTGAGTACGTTGGATGTATTACTGGGCGGGGTTCGGTTAAGCATGTTATTTCCTTGTGCCTGTCACAAAGGTAATATCAAAAAATAATTGGTTAAAACATTATTGCACTATCTTGTAATTCTACTTGAATTTATGGATTTGGGGAAAATTCAAACGCAGGACAAATTGTCAGTTTATCCTACTTCATATGCGCTTTCAAAAACTGGCCCGTATAAGATTTCTTCACCTTGATCACCTGTTCAGGCGTTCCCTCTGCAACCAGTTCGCCTCCCCTGTCGCCGCCTTCGGGACCCAGGTCAATTAACCAGTCCGCAACTTTTACGATGTCAGGATTGTGCTCGATGATAAGCACCGAGTTCCCCGCATCAACCAGCCTTTGCAAAACTTCGATCAACTTGTGCACGTCCGCCGCGTGCAAACCAACGGACGGTTCATCTAAAACGTAGAGAGTGCGTCCTGTTGCGCGCCGCGATAATTCCTTCGATAACTTCACGCGCTGCGCTTCGCCGCCTGAAAGAGTCGTCGCGGGCTGGCCCACACGCACGTACCCCAAGCCGACTTCCTGCAACAACTTCAACTTATTGAACATCGGCGGATAATTCGTGAACTCTTCCAGGGCGTGATCCACCGTCATATCCAAGACGTCTGCAATCGAATACTTATCCCTGAATAAAACCTGCAACGTCTCGCGGTTGAATCGCTTGCCATGGCATATATCGCATGGCACGTACACGTCGGGCAAAAACTGCATCTCGATCCGCAGTTCACCCTGTCCCTGACAGGCCTCGCATCGTCCTCCGTGCACGTTGAACGAGAAGCGCCCTGGCTTGTATCCGCGCACTTTGCTTTCAGGCAGTTCCGCGTATAACTTTCTTATCTCATCGAACAAGCCTGTATAGGTTCCCGGATTGGAGCGCGGCGTGCGTCCGATTGGTGACTGGTCTATGTTGATGATTTTGTCGAGATGCTCGATGCCCTCAATTTTTTCATGCTCACCCGCAGAAGTCCGCGCGCCCATCAATCTTCCAGCGAGTGCATTGTACAGAATATCGCTCATCAGCGTGGACTTGCCCGAGCCCGAGACGCCTGTAATGCATACCAACTTTCCCAATGGGATCGAGACATTGATGCCCTTTAGATTATTTGCGGACGCTTTGAGGATCCGTAGGGATTTGCCGTTTCCCTCCCGCCTCTTCTTCGGGATTTCAATCTGCTTGCGCCCCGAAAGATATTGTCCCGTCAATGACTTTGGGTGCGCCAGAATCTGCTTTGGCGTTCCCTCTGCGATGACTTGACCTCCATGTTCGCCCGCGGCTGGACCCAAATCCACAATCCAATCTGCTTCGCGAATTGTTTCATCGTCGTGTTCGACGACCAGAACGGTATTGCCTAAATCGCGCAAACCTTTGAGCGTCTCAAGTAATCTCGCGTTATCGCGCGGGTGCAAACCGATGGACGGTTCGTCCAACACGTACAACACGCCAACGAGTCGCGAGCCCACTTGAGTTGCCAGACGAATCCGTTGCGCCTCACCGCCTGATAACGTGACAGCAGAGCGATTGAGAGTCAGATAATCCAAACCAACGTTGACCAAAAACGAAAGCCGTTCACTGATTTCTTTTATCACGCGTTCCGCAATCGTCTTTTGTTTTGAGGTGAGCGGAGAATTCTTGCCCGCGATCCTCTTCACCCACTCGAGAGTTTTCAATACGGGCCAGGAGTTTGCCTCCACAATGTTTACGTCATCCACCGTGACAGCCAGCGCCGCGGGATTGAGTCGTTTTCCTTTACAGGTGGGGCAGGGACGGTCTGACATAAATTCTGAAATCTTCTCACGAATCCATTCAGAATTGGTCTCGCGATAGCGTCTCTCCAGGTTGGTGATCACGCCCTCGAATGCGCGCGTGAACTTGAATTCATTTCCATTCGAGTTTTTGTACGTCATCTGGATTTGCTTCTCGCCCGTGCCATACAAGACAACTTTCATTTGCTCTTTGGTTAATTCTTTGACAGGCTTGTCCAAATCTATTTTGTAGGCTCTCGCGGCGTGTTGCAGATTTTGCCAGTAATAACCGCCTTCGTCTTTGGGACTGCTCCATTCGAGGCTGGCAATCGCCCCCTCGTTCAGGGACCGCTCATCGTCTGGGATGATGCGGTTGGGGTCAATCTCCAACTTGGAGCCGAGTCCCTGACAGTCTGGACATGCGCCTTGCGGTGTGTTGAACGAGAACGTGCGCGGCTCCACCTCCGCGATGCTTACACCATGTTCGGGGCAGGCGAGATGTTCCGAAAAATGTATATCTTCTTTTTTATCAACCAGGTTGAGGGAGATATATCCTTCGCCAAATTTGAGCGCGGTTTCAACCGAGTCGGTTAGTCGCGTACGCGCAGATTTTCTTTCTTCCTTG
>CAZIYY010000270.1:0-3835 GCA_964543585.1 uncultured Anaerolinea sp.
CCGCGGCGTTTCCAAACCCTACATGCCACAGGAAGCTGATTACTACGCCATCATCAATCGCTTTAAAATCCTGCAACTCGTGGCAAAAAATGAAATTGACGAAGTATGGGTCTTCAACTTTCCCCACGCAGGCTTCTACGAATCCATCATGGGCGGACCAGGCGCATTCTGGTGCAACGCTCCCCCGCTTCACTATACCGAAGCCTCACTGCGCCGCTTCGTTATCATGGGCTTTTCCTACGAACGCGGCGTCGGCGAAATGCTGGAGAATATGGGGCACCGCGCTGAATCCATTATGGAAAAAACATTCGAAAATGTTTCCGCCGAAGATAATTTATGGAAACGCTTTATCCGATATGAGAAAACCCACCCTGGTAAAGCCGCGCTGGGCAACGTCCATTTCGCGCCGAACGGCGCGCGCGACTACGACTGGAATAATTCGTCCACGGTCTTGAGTGAGTGTGATGACTGGTTGTACAATTTTCCCAACTTCAAAGGTGTAAGTCGCGCGGTCACTGCGGTAGATTGGGGTAGTGGAGATATCCGCAAGCATCACGTCTGGTGGCTATCGCATTTCCCAAAAACAGCGGGGCGCAGGAATGGAATCCACAATAATTGGTGGCAGTATGTTGCCAATTCAAACAATGTCAGTGAAAGGTGACGGTCACTTCGGAAGTGACCGTCACCTACTTTAATCCGAAATTTTCATCGCGATCATCGTCACGTCATCAGCCAGCGACTGATTGTTTCCAAAGACGTTGACACCTTGAAGAACAGCCTGAAGGATATCGGACGCGCTTAAATCAACATTGTGTATAAGAAGTTCAGCCAGACGTTCCTGCCCAAACTGTTCCATGCCGATATTGAAAGCCTCGGTCACGCCGTCGGTGTAGAGCAATAACGCATCACCGTCTGAAAACGTAATCGTCTCTGTCCCGGGATAGTACATCTCTGCCAACCCAATTGCAGGCGCGGTTCGCGTCAGCCAATTGACTTCAGTAGCGCTCCTGCGAAGTACGGCGGGAGGATTGTGTCCAGAATTCACGTAAGTCAGGGTGCGGCTGGCGGGATCGAAGCGAGCCAGGAACACGGTCACAAATGTGGTGAAGTTGATGTTATGGATATAGAAGCGATTGATGCGCTCCAGGATTTCAGCGGGCGAGTCTACATCGGGCGCAATTGTCCGCAAGGCAGTTTGCAAACTGCTCATCAACATGCCAGCCGAAACGCCGTGTCCGCTCACGTCAGCGATGACCAGCCCAGGGGTTCCATCACGGAATTTGAAGAAGTCAAAGTAATCGCCGCCAATGATCTCGGAAGGACGACTGAACGCGGCTAACTCTACTCCCTCTATATTGGGCATCCGCTGTGGCAGTAAAGCGCGTTGGACAATCTGAGAAAGTTCCAATTCAGATTCCAGGCGTCGTCGTTCCTCGTCGGAATAGTGATCCAAACAAACGGAAGCGGTGTAATCCATCTCGAGGCGGCCGACTTCAAGGTGCCCGTAGCAAATTTCGCAGACGCCAAGGGTTCCATCCTCTATTTTGATGAGACTGGTCTCGATCACCTGCAAATGATCCTCGACGCAATGCTCATCACTGCAAAGGCAGGTATCCTTTTGGGACTCTGTTGCCGACTCGAGGAATTCAGTTATATTGTGGCGTTTTTCATCCAAACGGACATGAATGTGTTGATACATATCAGTTGCCATTGTATGCTCCAATCAGGGTCAACCCGGTAAATAGAACATTTGTTTAGACTCGGCAGGCAGGGAGATTCTTACAAGCAAAGTGAAAACTAAGGTCGGGCGGGCTGGATGCGCATCCTCGCATATTGGCCCCATAACGATTCGGGAGAGAATTCGATCAAATCAAGGTAGGCCTCCACCGCCAAGTCATTCTGACCGCTAAGTTCGTAATTTAGACCTTGTAAATAATAGAGCCGATTGAGAAGCAATCGGGCCGCAGGGTCATCCCTGGGCAACGACTCCATCAAAGCGGATATCTCAGAGGCGGTCTCATCCAGGTCAGTTCGGCTTAAGACCTTAGCTCCGAGTTCATTTACAGCTTCCAGGACAGTTTTCTGTTCAAAAGTGTTTTCACTAATTCCTGGCAAATAATACCAATCAGGCGCTTCAAATGTCTCAAAATAATTTGGCTTTGAAAATTCCTGCAATGCATACTGGATACCATCTTCGCTTGCGATAGAATATATGTTGGAGTCACACAAATATAGATCTTCATACTCAATAATCTCGGGGCTTAATACAATTAACCATTTCGCCGTATTTGGAGAATCACAATATTTGCCCGTACCTGAAAAAAGCACCAACACCTTTACCCCGGTACCATCCGCAGAAGTATAGGTGTTCGCTTCAAACTTTGACGGACTTGATGAAGAGATTTCAACAATATCTATATTCCAGTTCTTGTCACCATCCATAAACGCCAGCATCGGTTGGCGAAAGTTTAAAACCCCCAACCATTCCTGTTCTGAATCGTTATCCCAATTCAATGATTGTGTCCAAACAAAGGAGTAGTCGAGTGCAATTAATGCATCTATCGGCGATTTGGACACAGAAATTTTCAGTTTATCGAGCCGTTCATCAAGCACATCAGAAAATGGGCAAATCAAATCCGCTATAGGAGCGAAATCTATGGGATATGCACCATGAGTCAAGTCTATATCAATCTCAGAACCGATACTTTCAGGCATAACTTGGGATGCAATGGATGCGTATAAAGCATCACAAAAGACCAATGGCGACGATGAGTTGGTTTCTACATACTTATCCTTGATAAACTTCAGAAAATTTCCTTCGCCTTCCATATTAATCAAATCTTGGAGTTGTGAAGTTGCCTGAACATCATCACCATTTGCCGTATGCGCCATCGCAAGATGCAACTTAATCCAGGTTAATTTATCTATTGGCGAAATCTTTGGGTCAAATTTTCTTAATGCTCCCTGATAAAACTGAATCTGTTCTACTGCATTTTCACTCTCCAATGCCCTGGCGATCAGACACTCATCCGTTTGGGGAATTTCTTCATTTACCATTTCGATATCAGGGCTGCGACCATCCAAGTAATAAACTGATGATTTTGTCCATTCGCAACCAAATCTTCTAAACTGTGGAGAGTCTACGCGTATTTCTCCAATTCCATCTCTATTAAAATCGTCAATGGTGAAGTCGCTTGCATATATTTCACCATAAATAGGAGGAACACTGGGCAATCTAATCGACTTAAACAATGACAGCCTATCTATGTCCCAAGTATAGACTTTAATAATCCCAGACCCCGAACCAGCAAAGTAGTAATATTCAACTTTGATAATTTCTGGATTACCATCTCCAGTCAGGTCAGTTATCGCAATTTCCGTGTCTCTATCCATTATAGGTATTTGGTCATAGTTTATTTCGCTCGGCAATAAATGATAACGCCCGTCTTCTCGCTGATGAATAATGAACCAATCTTGTAAAGAGATCTCTTCGTAGGTTGCATCTACCAGCCATTCCAGCTGTCCATCGCCATCAAGATCCATTGAAAGAGTTTTTATTTTGGCATTAGGCAGTTGGAAAGCCTTTTCATCTTCAAGCATATCCTGATGATTATTGAAATATTGCAAAAGCGCGATACGTAACACAACGCTGAAACTGCTCAAGTCCCCAAAAAACTTCATTTCCCAGGGAGGTGTATTGGAGATAACCAAATCCTCCGCTCCGGGAAATCCATCCAAATAATATCTTTCGAAATCTTCTCCAATCAAGTATTGCAATGAGCTAGTACTCTACTAAATTGAATATTTGCATAGATTATACTAGGCGAATGACTAC
>CAZIYY010000271.1:0-984 GCA_964543585.1 uncultured Anaerolinea sp.
TCAGTTGCGAGAAACTCTCCACGGCTGTGCCTGCAAACCAGGCATCCCGGATGGCAGCGATGATCTTGACCCCGCCTGAACTCTGCACCTTCACCGGCCCGCTATCCACACCTGGATAATTCACCCGCATTTGTTCGTTGGGATGCAGGAGGTAGGGTCCGTGTGAGGTGGCGCCGATGGTGACGGTCACGTTGGTATCGACGACATCCACATTCCCGAAGCGGACTTGTTCGTTGAGTGTGACATTGTTGTAGGAGGGGAACCAGTAGGTATCGGATAACTGTGAAGAGGGCAGTCCCATCATCTGGAAGGAACTGGTCGCCAGACCGTTTTGAAAATAAAGTTCACGCAGTCCGGCAACAATTGGCAGTGCATTTGTGCTCACCACCTGCACAGGTCCATTATCAATCCCTGTATAACTTACCCTCAGGCTTCCCTGGGATGCGATACCATAGATACCCTGATTGGCGCCAGCGATGGAGACATTAATATTTGCGCACCCGGAAGCGGCATTAAATGTGGACGTATAGTTTTGATTGGTCTGATTGGAAGTAACGTTATTATAGTTGCGACTGGCGGGACTGAAAGTGAAACAGGTATGGGATGGAGTTACGACGCCAGACCAATTGTTCGGGACTAGGAATGAATATGTGCCATCCGCTTGTGATGTGACAGTCCTGGGTGTGCCGTCTGTGTAACTCAGTGTCACGCCAGCCGCACCTGCGTTGCCGGAAATGGTGGAGCCTGTAGCGCCCGAATCAGGATCGATCATGAGCCCGGATGAATCAACGGCTTCAAAGTCATTGCCGGTTAGAGCATCGAGCAGATGCAGCATATCGTTATTCCAGTTATTATCAGGCGCGCCGGATACGTACCAATTCGACCCATTATCCGCAAGGATCATTCCATAGGTTTTCATAGCGGTCAAAATGACCTGAATGGCGGCTGGATAGCCGGAGATATTAAACGATGCCTTTAAGCGGA
>CAZIYY010000271.1:994-3796 GCA_964543585.1 uncultured Anaerolinea sp.
CGCGCACCCATGGGGGGAATCTGTGGGGCGCCAGGGTTATTCGATGTCAGGTGTCGCGCCGGCCAGATATAACCGTTGGTATTCTCTGCGGTGAATCGGATTGCATGGTTGATCTGGCCGCTCAGGATTTCGTCATAACGAACCAAACCCGGCAGGATTGGCAAGCCGGCCGCATCCGCGGATGTCCATGTATCTGGGCGTAAGGCATTTGAATTCAAACTCCAGATCGCACCTGAACCAGCGTGCCAGGCGCCGCCGTAATAACTGGCGTCGTAAAGTTCGTAGAGCGTGCAGGCGCTATTATCTACAATCAGGATGTGATGGTCACTGCCATACTCGATCAGCGGGTTGGTTGGGATTGGGTAGGGTCCGATGTCAGACTCATCTGGATAATAAAGTAAAACGGGGACCTTGGTCACGCCTCCCCCAACAATGTTATAGGGAATGCCGATTGGGCCCCCATCCCATGTCCCAGAGCCGAAATCCATGTGGAATCCTGTATTGCGGCCTATTGTGTTGACCCATTGATCGGAACGCGCGTGGACAGGCAGGTTGTTTATCGGCGTATTCCATATATTATTTGCCGGGAAGATGGGACAGCCGCCAATAACTGTGGAAACTGCGGTAAGACTGTTTTGCCGTTGAAGTTGGTCAGCATAAACGGGAGTGATAACTACCGATTGGGAAAATAAACATACAATCACGAGCAAACTTATTGCGCTTAATTTAGTGAGTGAATAGATCTTTTTTTGATTCATCTTAGCCTCTCACTCATGCTATCATATTCACAATTCAGGTCAATATCCCATTTTTGTAAGGAGTGCCCTCCTACCAAGTACCCAAATTTTGTGGCGCGGGAAATGCCATTTGGCAATGCATTCAATTGATTATCAACAAGATATATTTAATCGAAGAGCAGGGCCCATATACCTGTCCCCTTTGCTTCACTCCCTCTTCAACTTAAACCGCTTTGTAATACCTTCCCTCAGTATCACCATGACTTTTTCGGCGTCTGCATCCTTCGCCACATCCAACGGAGTTTTTCCGTCGCGGCCCGTGAGAGTCAAATCAGCACCGCCGTAGAGTAGGGTGCGGGCCATTTCCACATCCCCATTTTGCGCGGCAGCGTGGAGTGGGGTGTAGCCGCCTTGTTCGCGGACGTTGGGGTCGGCACCGAGGCGCAGGAGCATCTGAACGATTTTTTCGTGACCCGCCGCGACAGCGGATTGAATGGGCGCGGCTTTGAGTTCGTTGCGCGAGGAGGAGTTGATGGGCGCGCCCGCCCTGACGAGATACTCGGCAGAATCCAAATGACCAAAATAACATGCCAAGCCTAATGGCTGGAATCCATCGTCCCCATACGAGTTGACAAGCTGCGGGTCGCGCGCCAATAAGCGGATGATGTTGTTGATCTTGCCAGTGGCTGAGGCTTCGAAGATGTTGATGGCGACGGTCTTATCCGCGAGGAAGGAGGCGATCTCTGGTTCGTGATGGTAGGCGGCGACCAGGATTGGGCTGAGACCATTCTCCTTGGCGTGGATCAGGCCTGGGTCCAGGTCGAGGCGGCGTTCCACCTCAGCCTTGTCTCCTTGTTTGATTGCATTCAAAAATTCGGTTGTCATGCGCCGCCTAAAGTTGATTGAACGCTCAATCGGTTATGAAAACAAAGGTTCATACTGCTTACCCGATTTTATCATCTCTTCGATTTGCTATTCACCGATAATTTTCACCAGCGCGCGCTTCCTGCGTCTTCCGTCAAATTCCCCATAGAAGATCTGTTCCCACGGACCGAAATCCAGTTTGCCATCCGTGATTGCCACAACGACTTCGCGTCCCATGATCTGCCGTTTCAAATGGGAGTCTGCGTTGTCTTCACCCGTGTCGTTATGGCGGTATTGACTCACAGGTTCGTGCGGCGCGAGTTTCTCCAGCCATTTCTCGTAGTCCTGATGCAGTCCCTGCTCATCATCGTTGATGAAGACGGACGCAGAAATGTGCATTGCATTTACAAGAACAAAACCATCCTTGATGCCGCTTTCGCGCAACGCCACCTCCACATCGGGCGTGATGTTCACAAACCCGCGGCGGGAAGGGATATTGAACCAGAGTTCCTTGCGATAGGATTTCATAAGCGAGTCCATTTTACACGATTTGTGTTAAGATTCGCGTGATGCCTTACATTGAGATCAATGGAGCGAATATTTATTACCAAGCTTATGGGGAGGGGGATTCGCATCGCGCGCCGATTGTGCTGATTCACGGTTCGACGAATGACGGCCACACCGATTGGGACTCCGTCATTCCCGCGCTCGCAAACCATTACAAAGTGTTCGCGCCCGATTGCCGCGGGCATGGAAAATCGAACAACCCAAACATGACTTATTCATTCAAAGAACTTGCCGAGGATGTCGCGGCGTTCGTGCGCGCCACGGGATTCGAACGCGCGCATATCCTTGGGCATAGTAACGGCGGCAACGTCGCGTTGGTAGTTGGGGTGGAACATCCTGAAGTGACGCAGACTTGCATTCCGCAAGCCGCGAACGCGTACGTGACGCGTTTCCTTATTGAGCGTGAACCCGTGGTCTTTAACCCTGAGCGGGTCGCGCGCGAATCGCCCAATTGGATGAATGAAATGATCGCGTTGCATGACACAACCAATGGTGATGGATATTGGCGCGAGTTGCTATGGCTGACGATGAAGGAAATTATCTCCGAGCCGAACTATTCGCCCGCCGATCTGGCGCGCGTGAATGTGCCGATGCTGGTCATCATGGGCGCGGAGGATACGGTGAACGCGCCTGA
>CAZIYY010000272.1:0-3672 GCA_964543585.1 uncultured Anaerolinea sp.
AGAATCCCGAGGCGTGCGTGATCTCGGTGATTGTGGGGATTGTGGATAGTGTGAGTCTGGAAATGTAAATTGTGATGCAGAGGGGATGACTTTTACCCCGATCCTCAAACCGATGTAAAATTTAGGACATAACGCCATGTCCAAAAGACGCATCTTCTCACGTCGAGCCAGTCCGCGCGGTTTCCGCCTGCCGCTGGGTTTGATATTAGTGGTTCTTGCGATAGCGTTATGTGTTTTGATTCCATCCACCCCGATCAACTTATCGAGTATAAATATATCGGATAAGCCACTACCCACCCCGTTGCCGACCTCCACGCCTCTTCCCAAGCCGACAAAGGAACACATTGGACGGATCATCTTCACTTGCACGCGCGGCGATTACAATCAGCTGTGCATAACCAACGCGGATGGGACGGGCTATCAGCAAATGACGAATGTCGAAGCGCATAATTACTACCCCGTGTATTCCCCGTTGGGAGGCTCCATCGTTTACGCTTCGAATCAGAACGGCGGCGTCTTTGATCTCTTCCTGTTTGTGTTTGAAGGCACGCGCCTTATCCGGCTCACACAGCGGATCGGCAACGTCGTCTCGCCGAGCTTCTCACCGGATGGAACGACGATCCTGTTTGCCAACCGCGCCGCGGAAGGACCGACCTCACTATGGAAAGTCGAAAACACCGGCGAAAATTCACAACTGCTTTATGCGGGCCCAAATACCATCGTCGCCGCGGATTGGTCGCCCGATGGAAACACGATTGCATTTGCAATGGCGGTGAACCAGCCCGACGCCTATGAGGTGTTCCTTATGGGAGCGGATGGGTCTAATGTGCGACAATTAACATATGGCTTGACAGGAATCGGCGGTAGTCTTGACTGGTCGCCCGATGGAAAATATCTGTTGATCTACGCGGGTCCACAGGGCGATAAGGACATCTTCCGCATCGATGTAGAAGCGAAGACCGCCGCGCAACTCACAGATGGCGGCAACAATGCCGCGTCCTCTTATTCCCCCGATGGTCAGTGGATCGCCTTTAACTCTTTGCGGAATAACGAACAGGCTGATATATTTATCATGCGCTCGGATGGATCGAGCATGCAGCAGGTGACAGACAACCCCGAACCAGACTGGCAGCCGCAATGGGAACCGTAGATAATACTCGCGCTTCGTTTACAATCAGCGCGAAGCCGCGCAGTCGAAACGCTGAATTTGGAGTATAAAAGAGGAACCATGAAAAGGCTTGTCCACATTGCAGTGCTCGTTTCCCTTCTTGCAGGTTGTTCCTCCCTGCCGATTTCGATTCCATTTCTCCAGTCGCCCACGCCTACCAGTCCGCCTCAACCCACCGAAACGCCGTTTTCATTGCAGGCTTCCAACACCCCCAACCTTTTTGTGATCAACACGTTGGAGGCTACAACCACCCCGCCTACCGGCACACCGCTCATCACCAATACGCCTTCTGCAACTCTTACAGCGACCACCCGTCCAACCATCACGCTCGAGCCGATTGACCCAAGCCTGTTCACGCCTTCGCCGAATTTATTTCTATCCGTACAGAAAAGCACCAGCCAACTCGTCTGGGGGAGCACTTGCGATGGAGCGCGCTCCATAAAATTTATCGCGCAGGTTGTTAAAGCGCGCAGGTTGAAATACGTGCTTTTATTTTACCGCCTGCAGGATAAATATAGCGGAAGGGGCACAGAGTGGGGCGGCGGGGCGATCCTGAGCGATAACGATCAAGGCGTCTATTTCTATACAATCGAATTGGATCAGATCGAGGACTACAAACTTTTTGAAGATGCCTGGTTCCAATTTCAACTTGTCGCCGCAACCAGCACCCGCAGGGTGCTGGGGCGTTCTGTCGTATCCCGAAACGAAGTGTCGCTCACGCATTGCAAAGTCTTCAATCCTTGATCAAAGATTTGCGAAGGGTCATCCATGAAAAAAATTATTCATATGCGAAGCATCCTGCTGTCAATTTTTCTCTCCGGTTGTTCTGCGCTATCGAACGTCGCGCAACTCGCGACGACCCCCACGCCGCCTCCGCCAGCGGATACGCCAGCCCCCGTTTCGAGCGTCACGCCAATCCCCACGCAAAACCTCTTTGCAACCTCGACCAGCACGCCCATTACGTTCACGCCCACTGTTACCGCGTTGGGGGCTGAGTTATTCACTCTAACCATCACGGAAACTCCTTTTCCATTGCCAACAGCTGGCTTGCCGTCCGGCGCATTGGATAGCGGTCTCTTTACGCCGAAAAATGTAGGCTTTACTGCGGTGCTGATATCGAACAACATCATGTATTGGAATGAAGGACCCTGCGAACCGCGCACCATCAAGATAGCTGCGTTTGTTGCGGACGTTATCAACACAGATCGGGTCTTTCTCTTTATGCGGCTGCGCGAAAAGAAGGATACCCTGAACGTCACCGAGTGGGGTGCGGGCGCCGCTATGATTAAGAGTGATAACGGTTCCTTCACTTATGAAGTTGGGACGAGAAACATCAGGCATTACTATTATTTTAAAGACGCCTGGCTCGAATATCAATTGGTGGCATGGGACAAGGATCGGGTAGAAGTTGGCCGCACGCGCATCTATGATAAGGATCTTTCCTTGGTACGTTGCCTGCCAGTCCTCGTTCCGTGACTTTTCCTTCTGACCTCATCTCGCTTCTGCGCGGGACCCCAAAGCTGGTCGCGTTAACTGGAGCCGGGGTCTCGCAGGAAAGCGGACTCCGTACCTTCCGCGACGCGCAAGTGGGTCTGTGGGCGCAGTACAAGCCCGAAGATCTCGCCTCCCCTCAAGCGTTTGCGCGTGATCCCAAACTGATTTGGGACTGGTATGCATGGCGGCGGGAAGCCGTCAAAGGCGTGCGCCCCAACGCTGGACATTACGCGCTGGTTGAGATCGAGAAGCGAATTCCAGAATTTATCTTAATCACGCAAAACGTAGACGGTTTGCATCGCATGGCGGGGAATCAAAATGTGCTTGAATTACATGGCAACATTCAACGCGTGCGATGTTCAGAATGTTATGCTTTTGCTGAAATGTGGGACGATGATTCAGAATCTGTTCCTCAATGTTCTGTTTGCGGTGGTCTGCTTCGCCCCGATGTCGTTTGGTTTGGCGAGTCGCTGCCGCGCGATCAACTTGAAGCGGCGGTTGAGGCGGCGCGCGCGTGTGACGTGTTCTTCTCAATCGGCACATCGGGGATTGTTCAGCCTGCCGCCTCATTGGCGCATGCGGCGCGTAATCGCGGCGCCGTCGTCGTTGAGATCAATGCCGAAGCGACTCCCCTTACGCCCAAAGCAGATTATGCCCTGCAAGGAAAATCAGGGGAGGTATTGCCGGAGTTGATGAAGGCAGTCTGGGGCTAAGAGTGAACCGATTATGGGGTTGGAGTCAGCGTCGGGACAGGCGTTTCCTTGATCTCATAAGCAAAAATATTATCCGCGATCACATCCACAAGCCCATCGCCAATATATATACCTATCGTACCGCAGCTAATGGGATCTGGGTCTATGTAAGTATTTACAAGATTCCCATTGATGTACAGGTTCATCTTTTCCCGATCGAATTGTACAGCGAGCGTATTCGAGATCGGATATTTGCTGATTGATTGCGAATATACGGCATCAAACGGGGTTTGCCATCCTTGAGGCGTCCTTTTATAT
>CAZIYY010000273.1:0-3665 GCA_964543585.1 uncultured Anaerolinea sp.
AAAAATGCCTGAGATGACCGCAGAATCCCCAGCGTCCAGTGCACGCTTTGTTGGGTGCAGTTTAAAAGGCTGATGATGCTTTATCAAGTGCAAATCTTATCAAATCTAATGTTTGATTTATATCATCTGTACTGGCTAGTAATTGCGGGTTATGTCGTCCAATCCAGGCTCGATCAATTAATCCATCCCACTTCTCGCCCTGAGTCTCTTTTACCCATTCTGCCGCTTTACTTTTTGAAACAATATCACCAAATTCGAGTGTATATATTATGCGACACAGGGAAAGTACTGTGTAGGACTGATATCCTTGATGAACAATTTCATTTGGATTGTTAAGGATTTGCGTTGCCCAACCATGTAGCGCCGGCAACATTGCCTGTTGAAGTTCATCGGGTGCGATGGGGTCAATTAGTGTTATTGGGGCGGGACCAATTAATACGATACCGTATTTGCGTAAAATATGGCGATGAATATTCCAAGTTGCATCGTTGTGAACCATCTTGAGACGCTCGCCAAATCCACGCTCGATATTAGGAAAGTTTGTGTGTTCGGGGTCATATCGTCGAAGTGCGTGTTTTGAAATGTATGAGCCTTCTAAATTAGTAGACCAATGAGTATCCAGAAGATTAATACGCTCATGCATCATTTGCAATGCTGAAAAGGCATTGTCTGCGATTTCCTCATCAGTGACTACAACAAAATCAATATCGCTATCTTGGTCAAAACCAGCATTTGCTAATGACCCTTCTAGATACATACCTACCAAATGCCCGTCCAAAATACGTTGTATATCTTTGAGCAAATCTTGAAGCACAACATTAACTTCTGGAAAAGATGTAAGAACACTATTTTCTTCATTCGGATTCATATTATTGATCCTTTACAAGCACCCAACGATATGCGTCAGCCACTCGCGCGAGTCTGGGGCGAGTCGGTTGCAAACCCGAACCCATGCGACCAAGACTCGCCTGAATTTCGAGCGAGTAGCGCGAGTCGGCTGCACGCAGTGTTAGCCCGTGCCACGCTTGAGTAGACCACGCTATTACGCTTCATCTTTAATCACTATGTGGAGTCATCTTCCGACGCTGTTTCAGCCTCACGGACAGGATTGCCGTAGGAAGGTCGTTTCTCCTGTTGTAACTTTTCCCAATCTTGTCCACGATACTGACGGAGTGTAAAGGCAGTTTGTTCATCAAAAGCGGCTGGGCTGTAAGAGAAAATGAGCGGATGGATTTCGATGTGCCATCCGTTCAACAACTCGCAATTTGCCAGCATTTCTTGCTCTTGCGCTGTTTCGGTGAAGAAGACCGCCACTCCGCCGGGTTGACCGATAAAGTGGTCGTGGAAAAGAACCAGTGGCAGTCTCCGATCTGCAACAAATTCATTGAATTGCCGGTTGGCTTGGGCAGGCGGGGTGTCTTCAGGAGCAAGAGCATAAACCAAAAAGCAACGTGGCTTGCGAATCCGAAACGTAGTCATATAATTTCCTTTCTCTTCATGGATAACAAGTTTCGCAGTGTCTGCGTTGCGCCCGCTTTGCACGGCTCTCGGACTTCGGTCTATGACCGCGAACTTGCAGACCGGCGCGATTGCGACGAGCGGGCTAACGCCCAAGTTCAGCCGCTAATGGAAGCAGTCGGCTACAGCAAATTGTTAGCTGCGTGGTCACTGGGATTCACACCATTGCTTAAGCATTAGCAGCGTCTCGCCCCAAGCGAAATTACAGAATCCGAAGTACTCACTGTCCTCATCCCAGCCGGTGTGGCGGAAATCCAGAACCGCCATGTTCCGCTGTCCACCACTGATCCCCAGCCAGGAACCCGGGTTCTCTCTTTCAGCTATTTCAAAAATAATATGCGTGCCCGTCCACGCAGAAGCTGGGCTGCGCTTGGGATGGGTGCTGATAATCTCCCATTCGATGCGCTTATCTTGGACCGCGTCGAGCACTTTCATTTTCACGTCGCCGTGCTCTGCGCCTGGGCTGTGCGCCAGTATTAGACCAGCGTCTGTTTCGGCGGATGTATGTGGCGCCCACCAGTTGCCAAGTCCGTCGGCGGTGGCAAGCGCCTCATACACTTTCGCTACTGGCGCGTTTATCCATACTTGGTGATACAGGGTTGCCATGTTGAATATCCTTTCGAGCAGTTAACATGGTATACTATTAACTGAAGAAAATACAGGGCAACATTAAGGCACGCGAGCTGAAATGCCTAAAAGTTCAAACAAAAAACCGGTCTTCACCTACGCCCCATCGGATAGCCTAATTGATGCAGTCAACTTGAGAATATTGACGGAGCTGGAACGCAACCCGCGCCTGACCATGACCGAGCTTGGTCGTCGAGTTGGCTTCTCATCGCCAGCTGTTACTGAGCGCGTTCGGCGGTTAGAGGAGACTAATGTCATAGTCGGTTATCGCCTTGATATCAATCCTACGGCGCTGGGCCTGCCGATTGCGGCTTATATCCGCATTCGACCCAATCCAGGGCAGTTGCCCAAGATAGCAGAACTGGCTCAAGACATTCCCGAAGTTGTGGAGTGTCATCGCGTTACAGGGGAAGACTGCTTCATCCTCAAGGTGTATCTCCCAGGTCTCGATCAACTTGACCGCATCCTGGACAGCTTTCTCGTGTATGGCGCAACAACAACGTCGCTTATTCAATCATCACCTGTGCCACTGCGTCCGCCGCCGCTTCCAGAAATATAGCGCCCCGTCGTCACATCCTTGATTGGACCAATCGCTTGAGCTCCTGGTTGTTTCCCAGCCCGCGAGTCATGGCGACCGTGTGCTTGTTGATGGCGACAAGGCATAAAATCAAATTGCTCCTTGACCATGAATACTCCTCCCAAAATCCGCGCAGTGATTTTCGATATAGATGGCGTACTTGCTGACTCCGAGCCGCTTATCAACGCGGCAGCCATCGCAATGTTCAGGGAAAAGGGGTTGGTCGTGCAACCCGAAGATTTCCTGCCATTTGTCGGCACGGGTGAGGAACGATATATCGGCGGGGTCACGGAGAAATATCACTTCCCTCTGGATTTACGCGCGGCCAAGCAACGGACTTACGAAATTTATCTCGACCTAGTTCCGGCCCAGCTCAAAGCCTTCCCGGGCGCTCAGGATTTGGTACGGGCTTGTCGCCAAGCGGGCCTTCTCGTGGCTGTGGCCTCCAGCGCGGACGCTGTCAAAATTACGGCGAACCTGCGGAAAATTGGATTGCCAATGAAATTTTGGGACGCTGTAGTGACAGGCGAAGAAGTGCAGAATAAAAAACCAGCCCCGGATATTTTCCTAACAGCCGGAAAAAAACTGTCAATGAATCCCGCTGAATGCGTCGTCGTCGAGGATGCAGTCAATGGTATACAAGCCGCTAAGTCCGCTGGAATGCGGTGCATTGCGGTCGCGCAGAGCTTTTCCGCTGGAGAATTACATGAGGCGGACCTGGTCCGAGAAAATATGTCGCAGGTTCTGCTATCAGATTTGGCGCCAAACTTGCATAATCCTCTCCAATTGCCGGGGAATCTGCCCATACCCATTGATGATGGAGACTGTAATCATCTAATGGGACTGCATCTCCCCTCAGTCGCGCTTATGTCCACATCGGGCCGCATCGTGGATTTGGCAAGTTTACCCGGCCGGGTTGTCGTATATTGCTATCCCCGAACGG
>CAZIYY010000274.1:0-3662 GCA_964543585.1 uncultured Anaerolinea sp.
GAGCTCTTCCTTGATCTGGTACTCGATCAGCTGGCGTTTTTCCTCGATGACAAGAATTTCTTCCAGCCCCTGCGCGAAGCGGCGCGCGCCTTGCGGCTCGAGTGGCCAGGACATGGCGACCTTGTAAACCCGCAATCCGATGTCGCGCGCGACCCTCTCGTCGATGCCCAGATCCGCAAGCGCCTGCATGGTGTCGCCGAAGCTCTTGCCGGTGGTGACGATGCCCATACGCGCGTCGGGCGAATCCCAGACGATGCGGTCCAGGCCGTTGGCGCGCACGTAGGCGAGCGCCGCGTAGACTTTCCAGTCAAGCAAACGCATCTCCTGCTCGAGGATGCCGTCAGGCCAGCGGATGTTGAGCCCGCCCTCGGGCAGCACGAAGTCACCGGGTATTGTTGAAGTAATTCTGTCTGGATCAACGACAACAGAAGCACCGGATTCGACGACATCCGTAACGCATTTGAAAGCGATCCAGCAGCCCGAGTACCTGCTCATGGCATAGCCGTGCAGGCCGAAGTCGAGGTAGTCCTGCACGTTCGCCGGGTTGAGCACCGGGATGCAGCAGGCCTTGAGAATGTGCTCGCTCTGGTTGGCGAGCGTCGAGGACTTGGCGGCGTGATCGTCGCCTGCCAGCACCAGCACCCCGCCATGCTTCGAAGTGCCGGCGGAGTTCGCATGCTTGAATACGTCGCCGCATCGATCCACCCCCGGGCCTTTGCCGTACCACATGCCGTACACCCCGTCGTACTTCGCGCCGGGGAACATGTTCAACTGCTGCGAGCCCCAGATCGAGGTGGCGGCGAGGTCTTCATTGACGCCGGGCTGGAACTTCACGTGGTGCGACGCGAGGTGCTTCTGCGCGCGCCACAACGCCTGGTCGAGGCCGCCCAGCGGCGAGCCGCGATAGCCGGAGACGAAACCGGCAGTGTTGAGGCCCGCGCGCTGGTCGCGTTCCCGCTGCAGCAGCAGCAGGCGGATCAGCGCCTGCGTGCCGGTGAGGAACACGCGGCCCTTGTCGAGCGTGTACTTGTCGTCGAGGGAAACCCTGGCGAGCATGGTGGGATCGACCGGCGCGTTCATCGGGCAGTCTCCTCGAGCGGCATCCGGATCATATTAGACCGTGCCGTGGATCCTGGTGCGTTTCGACGCCGGCTGACCCGCGGGCTGGTCCCAGTACGGCTCGGGACCGAACGACTCGGCCAGATAGTCGATGAAGACGCGCGTCTTGGCTGGCAGGTAGCGGCGGTGCGGGTAGACCGCGTAGATCGCGACGTCGGTGCCGAAGTCGTAGCCGGGCAGCAGTTGCACAAGCGAACCGTCCTCAAGTTGCCGGCGCACGTCCCAGGTGGACTTGAGCGCAATGCCGAGGCCGGCCATGGCCCATTCGCGCAGCACTTCCCAGTTGTCGCAGGCGTAATGGCCGGAAACGCGGATCGCGCCTCGCTTGCCGTCGGGCCCCTTGTACTCCCAGCTCATCTGCAGGTCGTTGGCGGTCAGGCAGTTGTGCTTCTGCAGGTCGATGGGCGTGCGCGGGGCGGGGTGCCGACCGAGGTAGGCGGGGCTCGCGCAGACCACGCGCCGATTGGGCGCGAGCTTGCGCGCGGCAAGCGAGGAGTCCCCCAGCTCCCCGATTCTGATCGCCAGGTCGTAGCCTTCCTCGATCACTTTCACGTTGCGGTCGGAAAGGCTGAAGGCGAGTTGAACCTTCGGGTAGCGCAGCGCGAACGGCGGCACCAGCGGCGCGATGTGCTTGTGGCCGAACGAAGCGGGCAGCGCGACCTTGAGCAGGCCCTGCGGTTCGACGCGCTTGGCTGCCGCCGCCGCATCCGCGTCCTCGATCTCGCCAAGGATCCTCGCGCAGGCTTCGTGGTAGCTCGCCCCCTCGTCAGTGAGCGCTAACCTGCGGGTCGTGCGATTGACCAGTCGCACGCCGAGGCGCGCTTCCAGTGCCGCCAACCTGCGGCTCACCACCGCAGTGGAGACGCCCAGGTCGCGCGCGGCAGCAGACAGGCTGCCCGCCGCAACCACCTTAGCAAACACTGACATCTCGTAGAGAGAGTCGCCCATGGGGTCTGATATGATCTTTGCGATAATAGCAAAAGAGCTTTACTTATATTAATGATTGTGTATCGTTCCGCAAAGCCGTACATTTGATGCACTGCAGCAGCGGGCCTGAATTCAGCGGTCCTGCTGTGGACTGAACACAAGAGCGCGCCCTCCGCGGTCTCCTCCCTCCTCCTCCGCGGCAAGGGGTTCGTCCCCTCCGCACTTGCCGAAAGGCGGTGCGGAGAGGGACCGCGTCTGATGCGGAAATCTAGCGCAGCAGCGTGTAGCCGAGATTGACCAGCACGTAGAGGCTTCCCAGGATCACCAGCACGCCGACGGCACGCGGGTGCGCGCGCACGAAGAGATCGGCCGACATGTGCATTTTCTCCAGCGGCTTGATCGCTTTTCGCTCGGAGATGCGGTAGTCTGCCCAGGCTTCCAGCGATTTGAGGGCGCTGGGACGCACGATGAAGACCAGCCCAAATAGCAAGGCGCCAAAATTGCCTGCGAGCAGGACGTAGCGCAGGCTCTCCGACAGCCAGGCGGAGAAGCGCGCCGGTCCGATGCCGCTCAGCGACTTCACGATCGCAGATTCGCCCGAGGGCATGCCCAGCACGATCAGCGAATAGAGTGCGCCGGCGCAGATCAGCGCGCCCACCAGGCGGTGCATGCGGTACAGGGGCCGGCTGATGTTGCGGTGTTCTTCCAGCGGCCTGATCGCGGCGCGGGTCGAAACCCAGCGGTTCATGCGCTCGCTGATCCTGAACGCCGCCGCGCTCGCGAAGGCGAGCAGCAGGCCGGCGGCGAGCGCGAACACCGCGCCGGCGAGCAGGAAAACGAAGATCGCCTGCTGGACGATCTGGGAGAGAAAACCCGCGTACGAGGAAAGCCCGCTCATGAGGCGCCAATGATAAGCGCTAGTGGCCGTGGCGGCCAAAGCGCGTTGATTTGGAATGGCGGATAATGTGCGCCGCGCGCGGCGCGCTTGGGGAACGGCATGGGGCGTCCGGAAAAAATCAGGCTGGGCGACATACTCGTCGGCCAGAAGCTCGTCTCTCAGGAGAGCCTCAAGGCCGCGCTCGAGCAGCAGAAGCGCAGCGGCCGCAAGCTCGGCCGGGTGCTGGTCGAGCTGGGCTTCGTCAGCGAGGACCAGATCGGCGAGGCGATCGCCCGCCAGCTCAACATCCCGTTCGTCAACCTCAAGTTCTTCAACACCTCGCAGGGGCTGGTGCAGCGTCTGCCCGAGACCCAGGCACGGCGCTTCCGCGCCATCGTGCTCGAGCAGCGCGGCGCCAAGTACCTGGTCGGCATGTCCGACCCGACCGACCTGTTCGCCTTCGATGAGCTCACGCGCATTCTCAAGCACGAGATCGAGACCGCGGTGGTCAACGAAGGCCTGCTGATCCACACCATCGACCGCCTCTACCGGCGCACCGACGAGATCTCGGGCCTCGCCAAGGAACTCGAGCGTGACCTGGGCGACTACATCGATTTCGGCGCCCTGGGCGCGGGCCTGGGCGCCGAGGACGCGCCGGTGGTCAAGCTGCTGCAGTCGGTGGTCGAGGACGCGGCGCAGGTGAACGCCTCGGACGTGCACATCGAGCCGCAGGAAGGCA
>CAZIYY010000275.1:0-3649 GCA_964543585.1 uncultured Anaerolinea sp.
GATAAAGCGATGCGCGGCGACAATCGCGGCAGGACCATAATACTCGTCACTTGCCCAGAATGAGGGGCAGGACGTCGTACACGCCGCGCACAAAATACACTTGGTGGATTCATCGAAGCGGGCGCGTTGCTCGGGGGACTGCAAACGTTCCTTGCCATCGGCGGGGAGTGGGCTATCGTTAATCATATACGGAAGCATCTTCTTGTAATTATCGAAGAACGGCTCCATATCCACAATTAAATCTTTTGCAACCTTCAACCCAAGGATTGGCTCAACAGTGATGTTCGCGCCCACATCGCGCACTAATGTTTTGCACGCCAGCATATTCCGTCCATTGATCCGCATTGCATCCGAGCCGCACACGCCATGCGCGCATGAACGTCGGAACGCCAGCGAACCGTCCATATGACCTTTGATCTCTTCAAGCACATCCAATATGCGGTCGTTCGGATCGGCTTCCACTTTGTAAGTCTCGTAGTGACCGCGCGTATCCTTCTCGGGGTTGTAACGGAAAATTTTAATTGTGACTTCCATTAAGGTCTCCATTCTGGAGTGCAGGAGCAAGCTCCTGCATCCGACGGCAAGCCGTCGGACTCCAAATTAATACACTCTCGCCTTCGGCTGATGCTTCGTGATCACAACAGGCTTATAACTGATTTCAACCTTGCCATTCTTCTTTGAGATCAATGTGTGCTTCAACCAGTTCTCATCGTCGCGTTCGGGATAATCCTCGCGTGAATGACCGCCGCGTGATTCGGTTCTGTTCAACGCGCTGATAGCGACCACTTCCGCGATATCGAGCATGTTGCCGAGTTCCCAGGCGTTTAGCAATTCGGTGTTGAAAATTTTTCCCGTATCGCTCACCTTCACGCGCTTGTATTGTTCCTTCAATTCAAGGATCTTGTCTATTGCAGACTCCATGGCTGAACCGTTTCGATAAATGCCGACTTCCGAAAACATGACGTTCTTCATCTCATTGGATATATCGAATGCATTGGCATTGCCCGATCCATTTCTCAACGCCTCAAATTCGGACCTCGCGCCTGCTTCGGCGTCCTGAGGCATTTTCGCAAAATCAGCAGACTTGGCATACTCCGCCGCTTTGAGTCCCGCGTGCTTGCCGAACACAACAATATCGAGCAGTGAGTTTGTTCCCAAACGATTCGCGCCATGGACAGACACGCACGCACATTCGCCCGCCGCAAACAATCCAGGGACAGTCATGCCTTTATCATCCACAACCACTTCACCAAATTTATTTGTGGGGATACCGCCCATCGTGTAATGCGCAGTCGGCTGGGTGGGCATCATTTCTTTAACGGGGTCAACGCGTAAATATACGCGGCAGAAATCCACAATGTCAGGAATCTTCGTCAAAACGGTATCAGTTGTAATTGTGTAAGGCGAACCGTCTGGATTCGTGCGTCCATCCAATGCGGCATATCTATTGACTGATTCAGGTCGCATATCGAGGTAGACATAATTCTGGCCATTCACGCCGCGTCCCTCTTTGATTTCCGTAAGGATCGCGCGCGAGACGACATCACGCGAAGCCAGGTCTTTCACAGTTGGCGCATACTTCGGCATGAAGCGCTCCCCTTTGCCGTTGATAAGCACCGCGCCCTCACCTCGCGCCCCCTCGGTAATGAGAATGCCAAGTTTATATATGCCCGTCGGGTGGAATTGGAAGAACTCCATATCCTCAAGCGGAATGCCCCTGCGGAACAAAACTGCCGCGCCATCGCCCGTGTAGGCATAGGCATTGGATGTGAGTTCGAAGATGCGCCCATGTCCGCCCGTGGCAAAGATGACTGCCTTCGCATGGAAGGTATGAAGTTCACCCGTTGACAATTCAATTGCCACCACGCCTGCGGCTTTGCCATCGGTCATAATGAAATCAAGGATTTGATATTCATCAAAGAAAGTGACCTTGTTCTTGAGGCACTGCTGATACAACGTTTGCAAAATCATGTGACCCGTGCGGTCTGCGGCGTGCGCGGCGCGTCGAACAGGTTTACCCGTGACGTTGTTTGTGTGTCCGCCGAACGGACGCTGTGAGATGCGTCCTTCGGGCGTGCGGTCGAATGGCAGACCCATGTGTTCGAGCTCGAGGACCGCGTCGATTGCCTCATTACACATGAACTCAATCGCGTCCTGGTCGCCTAAATAGTCCGAACCCTTGACCGTATCATACATGTGCCATTCGGGTTTGTCTTCTTCATAATTACCCAGCGCGGCAGAGATGCCGCCCTGTGCCGCACCCGTGTGCGAACGCGTGGGATATAACTTGCTGATGACCGCCGTCTTCGCGCCGCGCGAGGCATACAGACCCGCCATGAGTCCTGCGCCGCCCGCGCCGACAACAATCACTTCAAATTGATGAACATTTGCCATGAATTACTCCTGAAGATTTTTGCCACAGATTTCACGGATTATCACGGATGAATTTTTAAAAAATCAGTGCAAATCAGTGTAATCCGTGGCTAAAGGTTTTTCAACCTTCGTGACTCTTTGTAGTAAAAAATTATTTAGTCCAAATAACAAATATGGCAATAAGACTTGCTACGACTGCATACGTGATGATGAAATTCCGTGACCACCGTCGTGCTAAATGTGAAGTGAAATAATCGTCAAGGATTTCCAACACGCCATGGACGCCGTGTCCGCAGGCTGATAACGCGAAGGCAATGACCATCAACTTCGCAAGAATGGTCATCCAAATCTGCCCCAGCGGATTCTCCGCCATGTTCGGGAAGAACGCCCAATACAGAATATCGCCAAAGTTTGCGCTTGTCTGTGCGCTGAGAATCAACCCGCCGATGATGCCCGCGAGGATTAATCCATACATGGCAATCACTGTGAAACGCGTGAACGCCCACATGAAGGTTTCGAAATTGAAACCACGCCTAGAGAAAGGAAGAGTTCTAGCTGCCATGTCTAGCCTCCCAACGCGTTGCGCAACACCACGAACAGCGCAAAACCTGCCGCCAAAACGTAAGCCACCCATTCGATGTTGATGGCTGTGCGATAGTGTTCGATCAATTTGGGCGACAAGTCCAGGATGGTGATGCGCAATCCATTGATGGCATGGAACAACCCGAAGACAAGCATAAAGATCTGGAAGAGCCAGTTGCTAAAAACAACGTTGACCGAATCCACGCCCAACAATACCAGGATGTACATCGTAAAGAAGATGAATAACGCGCTCCCGCCGATGCGATGCAGGATATAGGTCAAAAACGGACCCTCTCCTTTGTAGCCGAGAGCCGTCATCAGGCTGACGTTTCTATTGATTCCCATCTACATTCTCCTTGAAGAAATTCTGTTCGTTGCCCCTATTTTACCTCTTATCTACGCCGCCTCACACCACAGACAGTGGGAGCAAGCACGGGGATAAAATCCGCCGTGCTACAATACAAAGGTCTTCGACCTGCTCATTCAGCCCGCAGGCGGCGCGCTGAGCCTGTCGAAGCGGCTCCGTAAAATAGCACGCGCGATTGATTCCATCCCCATGCGGGTTTGGCAAGCGCGTGCTGGAAATTGGATTTATTAAGAAGATTTTGCTGGCGGTGTATAACAAGATATTTAGTTGGTATTGTCAAGTACCCATTTTATATACCAATGATAAATAGACACGCTTCGCAGTCAG
>CAZIYY010000276.1:0-3613 GCA_964543585.1 uncultured Anaerolinea sp.
CGTTGGTTCATACCAATTGGTTTATCATAGTTACCTCATGTTTGCAACTAAGCAAATAAAGGAACAATACCTTCATTCTGAACTGACAGGCAAGATCATTGGGTGCGCCATGGAAGTCCACAAGGCGTTAGGCAATGGCTTTCAGGAAGTCATTTATCAGCGCGCGCTGGAGATCGAAATGGCGCAGCAGGGCTTGATCTTCAGCCGCGAACATGAAATGGATATTTTCTATAAAGGCGTCAAGATCGGAAACCGCCGTGTGGACTTTTTTGTGGAGGACAAGGTTATGGTCGAAATCAAAGCTGTGATCCAACTGGAGGATGTCCATTTGGCGCAAGCCATCAATTATCTGGAAGCTTATGGGCTGGAGGTCGGTTTGTTGATCAACTTCGGAAGCCGCAGCATGCAATTCAAACGTGTGATGAAAAAGCCTAAAGTCTGAACTATGATTAGAATGATCGATTTGCTTAAGCAAATCGTGATGGACTATGATTTTGCTCTTCAATCATAGTATTCATTTAATCAAATAAATCATAGTTCAAGACAATAATCATAGTCCTCATTCAATCAAATAAATCAAAATTCCAGACAGGCAGTATGACCTTAACCGACTCCCATCCCCCGACCCCCCGCGAAGCGTCCCGAAAGTTCACCGCTTTCCTCAACATCGAACCAGGCGAAGAACGATTGATCGGCTTGCTGGTCTTGCTATATTTCATAATGGCGCTTGGTTTCGTCTTCGTGCAAGCCATGGCGTTTGGCGTATTCATTGCCGAGTATGGAGTGCAGGGTCTGCCGTATTCATACATCAGCATTGCCATTCTGGCGTCATTGGTGGCGCTACTTTATATCAAACTCAGCGGGCGGGTTTCCTTTTCAAGATTGCTTTTTATCAACCTGATCTTTTTGGGCGTCGCTAGCTTGCTGATCTGGTTGGCGTTGAACTCTCCGCTTTATCACGTCACCGCCTTCATTCTGCCACTTTGGTTTCAGATCATGTTGAATCTTGGTAACCTCGCGGTCTGGCCTCTGGCGGGCAGTCTCTTTGATTTTCGGCAGGGCAAGCGTCTCTTTCCCTTATTAGGCGCGGGCAACTGGCTGGCGAATATCATCGGCGGTTTGTTCATCCCTGCGCTGGTCAAATCTATTGGCACCACGAATTTGCTTTTGTTGGCGGGGATTAGTTTTGGCGCGGGGCTTTTTATCTTGCGCGTCATCACGCGTGCTTATCTCCAACCAAAAACGGACGCACCTAAACCATCACAACGTGCGGCACGTCCCGCCAAACCTCAAACAGGAATTTTCAAAGACCGCTATGTGCTTTTGATCTTCGCCTACACCGTGCTGTGGTGGGCCGCCTTCTTCTTTGTAGATAACATCTTCTATGACCGCGCCTTCGCCCAATATCCCGATGCGAATCAACTCACAGCTTTTATTGGACGTCTGCTCTCGATCATCGGCATCGTCGCGTTGATCTCCTCCACCGTTGTGACCAGCCGCGTCATCGCCCGCTTCGGACTCCGCGTGGGCTTGCTCGCCATGCCGCTGTTGGTAATTCTTAGCCTCGGCATTCTCGCCCTCAGCGGAAGTTTGGGCGCTTCCCTCCTCTTTGTTTTCGCGCTGGGTGCATTTGCAAAACTGAGCAACGTCGCGTTCGGGTTCTCGCTCTCGCAATCGGCGAACGCTATCGTCTATCAATCCTTGCCCGATACGGTTCGCGGACGAGTGCAAGCTACTGCCGAAGGCATTGTCCAACCCATTGCGATTGGTATCGCGGGGTTAAGTCTGCTCGCTCTCACCGCTGGGCTGAAATTCAATTACATCGGACTGGCGTATGTCTTTATCGGTTTGGGCATTGCCTGGTTGATCGTCATCTTTTTATTGAGCGGCAATTACGTCCAGGCGCTCACGCAAGTCATCACCAAACGACGCTTGGGCGACTCGGCAAATGTGTTGGCAGAACCCGCCAGTATTGCGCTCCTGAGAGACCGTTTGCAGGACAGCCATGCTGGAGTCGTGATCTATGCCTTAACCAAACTTGAAGCGCTCGACGGGCAGGCAATCATCAGTGAACTCCCAAATTTGCTTCAACATCCAGCGCCCGAAGTCCGCCGTGAAGACTTCATCCGCGTTGAAAACTTGAAACTCAAATCAATGTTGAATGATGTGCAAAAACAATTATTAGTTGAGACGATTTCATCCGTGAAGGAATCCGCTTTGCGTGCGCTGGGGGCAATTGCAGATGACAAGTTTCAACTCACAAATGCGCTCAACGAAACGGATAACTTTGTACAACGCGGCGCGTTGATTGGATTGTTGAAATACGCAAACGATTCAGCCGCCGAACAAAAATTAAACAGCTTTAATCCTGTCGAGGGATTCAAGCATGTCAGGTTCACTGACCTACAGTCGGGCGAGAAACTGATCGAGGCCGGCGCGCCGTCCTCTTTTGTCTATATCCCACTGGGAGATGGGCTAAAGATCATTCCGCTTGGCGGTTATCAATCCTTCTCCGTTGCGGCGTGGATGCCGCTTGGCACCACGGGTGTGATTCGTGGCGACATCCGTAACGCCGATATCATTGCCGAACATCCTGTATCGTTATTGATTCTTCCTAAGGAAGTTTACCTGCGTTATTGGTATGTGCCATACTCGCCCATGGAACTCATGGGAGTACTCACCGATGATGCTGATTGAACCCAGCCCTCCAACAATCCTTGCTACAATGGAGGGGAGTCATGGCAAGCTGCATCCTGCTTTAATCAGTTATAGTTGATTGACAGAAGAAAGAACCACACGATTTATTCTTACCATCGTTGCACTTGAGAATTGAGTTCAGCCGAAAAGGAAAATCATGGACACACATAATTTCGAACAGGCAAAGCAGTATGCCCTGCAACGATTGGAGAAGGAGTTATCGCCGGGTCTTTATTACCATGGCATGATCCATACAACTGATGATGTGGTTCCGGCAACTGAAAAGTTTGCAGAAGGCGAGGGCATAAAAGGGGAATCCCTTGATTTGCTGTTGACCGCTGCGTGGTTCCACGATCTCGGCTTTATTGAAGTAAGGACTAGCCATGAAGCAATCGGCGCACGTATTGCATCTGAAGTTTTGCCTCTCTTTGGCTATACCGAAGAGCAGATTCAAATCGTCAATGGTATCATCATGGCGACGGTTGTCCCTCAAGCTCCGCAGACCATTCTTGAACAGATCATGGCGGATGCCGATCTGGATGTGCTAGGTCGTGAAGATTTCATGCTTCGCAACGGCAACCTGCGCCGCGAGCTCGCCTTCTTTGGGCAGGAGTTTACCGATACACAATGGTTTTCAGGGCAACTAAAGTTCGTAGAGACCCATACATATTTCACTGCCTCCGCGCGTGCACTGCGGGATGCAGGTCAAGCAAAAAATGTTGCGGGTATGAAGCAAAGATTGGAAGAGATCAGCAGGGGAAAGTAATATATGCATGAGTGAGTTATCAATCCGCATTAGTATTGTATGACGTTCTGGATGCGTAATGATTATTCAAAAGTATTAATTACCCCATCATCAATTTCGGGCGATATTGTAGCGCCTCCGCCAGATGCGCGGATTGGATCTCTTCACTCC
>CAZIYY010000277.1:0-3589 GCA_964543585.1 uncultured Anaerolinea sp.
CAATGTGGACATCTTTTCATCGCTCTATTTTAGCCCATTCTTTTAGCCACTCCCCAGTAAGACAAGAGATTTTTGTTACAAGATTAGTTTTGAAACTTGTTGGTTTCGATACGGGCTGAGAAAAGCACTCAGCCCTACTCAACCAACGGTATATTCAGCGAATTCACCTTCAAAGAATTTCCCATTACTTCAACCACATCATTTTCAAAACCAAAAAACGTCCAAAAAGTGACTCGGGGTTGATTTGTTTCAAGCATTGCTGAAATGGCTGGTTCTTTGTATCCGTAATAGCGCGAACGCCAGCCGCGCGTGGAGTTGGGATCGGCGCGGACAATGGAGAAATTACCATTGCCTTCAACCGTTCCCATTTGAATAAAGATTCTGGAGTCGGACAGCAAGCTGTCCGTTTTTGTTGACACAAGCAACAGCGCATGTGCAGTAGCAAGTTCCTGCACTCCAGAGTCTTCAAGCAACCAATGCAATGCATAATGATGCGGTTCGTTAGCAATGAGATTATCAATTACCAGCCAGCGGTCATCGTCGAACATCATCACAGTTCGCTTGTGAGACACAGGGTTGTATCCATCATGTTCGCCCTGCCAAATTTTTTCATTATGTTGAAGAACTTTTCCTTTCGCCCAATCCGTCCACGTAAAGCGACTGACCATCGTCATTTGATCTTTGTCATCAACAATGACGGTATTGTGAGCAGATGTATGAGCAAGTCCATTGCGCCAGATGCCTTCGCCACTGTAGAGATATGTCCCCGCGTCGCAGGCGATGTTTTGGTTGCCAAGCCATAAGTCCACGTGGAGTTGATCCGCGTGTGAAGGACGCGCTCGAAAGTCAGTGCAGCGGAGGATGGCTTTGCTGTTTGTGTTGCGGAGGAGGTAGATGCCGCCATCGGGGAAACGGGTTTCGCCCTCATCCCTAACCCTTCTCCCGCGGGGAGAAGGGGACTCTGCGCCACATAACCAAAATATATCTTCATCCCATACGCCGGGTTCAAAGAGGAATTCCTTTTTAGTTATATATGAACCCAACTGCAATAAGGGACGATAATCAGTGAAGTCGCAGTTGTTGAGCGGCAAGACCAATGCGCCATCGTTCGAGCCGTAGACGGGCATTTGTCCAGTTTGGGGATCAATGAGTTGAGAGAGATAATTGATGGAAGAAGTGACTGCTTGATGAATGAGATTGGAGTCTGGAGACTGATTAAGTTCACTTAATCGCATCACATAAAGATAAATATGCAAGACAAAGCGATGGTAGTTGAGTGAGTACATCGAGTAAGTGCCATCAGCGAAAATTTGGGCGGCCGCTTCTCGTTCGAGAAGTTTGCGTCCCAACGAAAGATATTTTTCAGAGTCTTTCAATTCAGGGAAGAGAAGTCCGACGAGCCATAATCCTGCTGCTTCGCTGATCGTGTGATTACTGCGCGTGGAGATGGCGTAATCAATGTTTTTGTAAATCCGTTCGGCTTGCGCGGCGACGAAAGTGGTGAATTGGGCTATGCGCTGAGGAGTGGTAGACGGAGAATTGGAGAATTGATAGAAGCCGAACGTCCACGCCATGAGGCGGAGGGCGATTTCTTGTCCATCCATCCAGTTAGGACCTGTGTTGGGAGGATTGCGCTCCGCCCAGTCGAGAATCAGCTTCCAGAAGGCTTCGGCATATTTTTCGTTTCGAGAGACGGCATAGGCACGGACGAGGGTGTACACAAAACTAAATCTATTCGCTTCCCAGATGAATTTGATGTCAACATTTCCATCATCTGAAATTAGCGACCAGTGTTTATTTGCAGGCAATTCAATGCCAGAAACAGGGTCTTTATGCCAGTTGGGAGGAAATCCAGTTTTATGAAATTCATGTGCGAAATATTTCAGTTCGCCGTTCAAGATTCGTTCGGCTTCGTCAATGGCGGTTTGTTTTTTCCAATGCGCTTCGACTTCGGTCTTCGTCTCCGCTACGCTTCGCTCAGACCTCCGCTCAGCGCGATAGGCATCGAAAAAAAACTTGGGGGAATTATTTTTTCGCCATTGTGCGTATGATTCAGGAGTTGATGGAATATCTTTCTTCAGCCAGTTTTCAAGCGGACGATCTGTCCATTTATATTGAGGCATTTGCAAACGGATGAGTCCCGTGCGGAGGCGAAAGGCATAGGCGACGCGAAATGCTGACCAACGGAATCCAAGTTCATGGTAGAGGGAAGCGAGCGTTCGGAATTTAGTCAACATTTTGGAGGAGTTTAAACTCAATGGGCAGAAAAGGCATGTAGAAAAGAAATCCTAAAAGGAATCCTTTGTGCTCTTTGTGTCTTTTGTGGTAAAAGAATTTCTTAATCGAGAAGCGTGAATGGATAAGAGAATCCAAATGAGCGGCAGTCCCAAAAAGATGAGCGGCGGAGCGATCTGATTTCCGCGCGACCATGCGTACGAAAGGACACCTGCGAACAGGGTCAATAAGATATACAAGGAACTGACGGTTCCATGTTGATAACCGCCGATGACCAGGCGTTGATATAAATGCGAACGATGCGCGGAAAAAACTTTTTCGCGTTTGAGCGCGCGTCGAATGAACGTGACAGCCGTGTCCATGATGAACGTCCACATGAGCAGTGTACCGAGCATGAGCGCGTCGCCGCTTTCATCGGCAGAGAGCAACGGCAGGGCCGCAAAACTATAACCGAGAAAGGTGCTGGCGACATCGCCCATGAAAATTTTTGCGGGCGACCAGTTATGACCCAAAAAACCCAAACTGCCTGCAGCGATCGATAATGCGATCCAAAACACAAAATGATTTTGCATGTTCGATGAAAGCCACATCCAACCCAGCGCCGCGCTCAACGCCACTCCGCCCGCGATGCCATCAATGCCGTCCATGAAGTTATAGGCGTTGGTCAAGCCGATGATCCACAAAAAGGTGATCACGATGCCAATGACACCAAGTTGAAGTTCACCAAGCATGGGAATCGTGACCGATTTGAAATATCCCAATCCAATAATAGAGATGATTGCGACAAGCCCCTGCACAGCAAATCGGATTCGCGGAGAAAGAGAGTGGATATCATCACGCCACCCAAGAAACGCAATGATTGCGCCGCACATGATGTATATCAAACTGCGACTCCATCCCACTCCATCTGCAAACCATAATCCCGTTCCCAAAACTAAGATGACGATTGCCAGCCCGCCCCCGCGCGGCGTGGGCATGGAGTGTGAACTGCGTTCGTTCGGGTGGTCTATGATTTGACGTCGCTCCGCGTAACGCCGAATTAGATCAACGCCGAGGTAGGAGAGGATGGTGAGGAGGAGGAAGATGAGGATGGGTGTCATTGAGGTAATTCTAAACGAGAAGCGGTAAAATAGAATAACTATGGCAAAAAAAGGGTTGTCTCGTCAGGTAATTACCAACTTAATTCTTAAGCTAATTTCTTACCAAGCCAAGAGAAAACTTGGCGAAGATGTTGTTACAGATATTACAGACATACCGGGAGAAGAGTTTCAAGAAAAACTTGCATCCCAACTAGGGTGGAATGGTAACCCTCCCGTAAAATGATACCAGTGAAAAGTAGAAAACTCATGGCAAA
>CAZIYY010000278.1:0-3505 GCA_964543585.1 uncultured Anaerolinea sp.
ATGTGACCGTCACCATCGGTGCGAGCTCGTTTGGACCCTACCTCCTGCATCCCAACGAACAGTTCAGAGTGAATTATCCAGGTGTGGATAGCGGTCCGGTGAAGGTCAAGAGTACGGGCGGGGTCAAGATCATCGCGGCCATCCGTGAAGCCTATACTCAAAACGGAACAGTTCAAAGTTGGATTCAATTGATGGGTCTGCCTGCTCCGCAACTCTCGGACACGTACTATTTCCCCGCCTACGACAATGTCTCGCTCAATGGGCAACTGAGGTTTGGGAATGTGGATACAACCAGCACCACCGTGACGGTCACGATCGGCGGGGTTGTCAAGGGAACCTATCCTCTAACTCCCAACCAACAATTGCGAGTGAATTATGCCAGTCTGGATAGCGGGCCGGTGGTGATCAAGAGTTCGGGCGGAGTGAAGATCATCGCGGCATTGCGCGACGCTTTGATCGTGAATGGCATCGTGGAGAGTTTTGCCCAGATGATGGGTTTGCCTGGGACACAGTTGTCCGATACCTACCTGTTGCCCGCCTACAACAACGTCACGCTCGATGAGCAACTGAGGTTCGGCGCGCCATAAAACGGGGCTGATTAAATTGTCGGATACATAAGAGGGCGGCTTTGTGGTAGAAAACCACAAAGCCGCCCGTTACATTGATGCGCCCTCACAAGGGCTCACTGGTGTCAGACTGCTTGCCGTGCGAACGTTCAGAAGCAACCTTCTGGACTCCAGAATCGTGATCCACTAATTATGATATAAACGCTTATATGAATTCCCAACAGGATGTCGTAATCATCGGCGGTGGGGTGATCGGAGTTTGCTCTGCGTATTTTCTTGCCCAAAAGGGGATACAGGTTACGTTAATCGAAAAGGGTGAAATCGCCTCAGGCTGTTCGTATGGAAATGGCGGACTCGTCGTGCCAAGCCATTGCGTTCCGCTGGCTTCGCCCGGCGCGCTGGGGAATGGTTTGCGCTGGCTGTTTGATACGGACAGTCCCTTTTATATCAAGCCGCGTTTCGACATGAAATTAATCTACTGGCTCATTCGTTTTGCTCTCGCCAGTTGGCATCAGCAAATGCTTCGCGCCATTCCGATCATGCGCGATCTGCTGTTTGCAAGCCGCGCTTTGTATGAAGAACTTGCCGAACATGCAGGTTTTGATTTTGGGTTTGAGGGAAAAGGTTCACTGCTTGTTTATTTATCCAAAGAGAGACTTCAGCATGAAATGGCGGAAGTGCATCTATTGGAAAAGTTCGAAATCCCGCTCAGGATTTTGGATCAGGCGCAGGTCCATGACCTTGAGCCTGCGCTTCTGCCGCAAGTCGTTGGCGGCATCTATTATCCGCGCGATGGACACATCCACCCGGCGCGCTTCGTGAACGGACTGGCGGAAAAAGCCCAGGGTCTCGGCGCGCAGGTTTGGGTCAAGACTGAGGCGATGGGGTTTGAGTCGTCTCAGGGAAAGATAACGAAAATCCATACGACGCGCGGAGATATTTCCCCCAAACAAGTCATCCTGGCAACGGGATCATGGTCACCCGAGGTGGCGCGTGACCTGAGATTGCAGATTCCCATCCAGGCTGCGAAGGGGTATAGCGTCACACTTGAAAACCCGCCTGTTTCTCCCGGAATCCCGCTCTCGTTTGGCGAAGCGCGCGTGGTTGTGAATCCGTTGGGTGACTCATTACGCCTTGCGGGGACCCTTGAACTGGCGGGCATGGACTTCTCGATCAATTCACGCCGCGTGGACGCCATGCGAAAAGCATCAGGCGAATATCTGCCGGGTCTCGATGAAGCCAACGTGATCGAGATCTGGCGCGGACTGCGTCCCTGTACGCCCGATGGTTTGCCGATCATCAGTCGTTCGCGCGATTTCGATAATCTCATCGTCGCGGTGGGACATGCCATGCTGGGCATGTCGCTGGGCCCGATCACAGGGAAGTTGGTATCGCAATTGGTGAGTAGGGAAAAGACGGATGTGGATGTTTTACCATTCAGGGTGGAACGATTCTAAAATAATCGTACGACCCGTCATTGTCATCGGCAAGCCCGTCTCTGAAATGAGGCGGGTTTTTGGTTTTTGTTCCAGAGAGAAATGGTGAACTCAGTTATTAAATGCAAAATAGAGCATCCCTTTTGACTTAGCATAAATGCAATGTAACCTCAAGTTTCTTAATGCCGTCTTGTGTCCGCTTGTCCAGGTACTAAATTCAATATCTGGAATTCCTCTGCGAGAGAAATTAAGACCTACCCGCCCAAGCACATTATATTGCAATCGGGGAACTTTCTGGTTGCACAAAATCAGGAGACATTATGTTTTCAGTAAAGTCAAAGATAGAAATTGTAGTTCGCGCGTTATTGATCGCCATGATTTTATTCAACGCGCTGACACCAACATCAGCCAAGGCAAGTTCACCGCGAATTTCAAAGGATATCTCTAAATCATCTTCACTCACACATTCTGAACCTAAACATGGGGAAAGATTAACTGAGAAAATCTCGACTGAAAGCAACTTACAAATAGGCAACTCAACTGCGAATTTGGCCCCTTCCTTACTAACAATCTCGAGTACCTACTATGTGGATTCTGTACGTACTACGCTTACACAGAATGCCTCAGGTTCCATATTGTATGTTCTTAATTCCTCAGGTTTTGTTGTCGGCGATGAGGTTCTGGTGATGAGCATGCAAGGAACACAGGCTGGCCAGTACGAGACAGCATATGTAGATCAGGTTCAGGTAAATAGTTTGCAACTGCTCACAAATCTTCAATACACTTACGATATAACTGCTGGATCAGTGATGGTTCAAAAAGTTCCAAATCTGGGAGATGTGACAGTTACATCAGGTGGAAACATTACTGCCCATGCTTGGAATGGCACAACTGGTGGAGTTGTTTTCTTTCGAGCTCAGATCGTGCAAGTGGACATTGGAGGGAAGATTAGTGTGAGTGGGCTTGGGTACAGAGGCGGAAACAATGCCCTGACATATGCATTCCAAGGTGAGTCATATCCTGTGGAGACAGTCACAACCTCTATGCAACCCAATGGAGGTGGAGGAGGTGCAGGTAGGCAACAAGGCGGTAATTCTGGCGGTGGGGGGGGTGGCGGTTATGGTATCAACGGTACAAATGCAGGCACAGATAGTGGCATAAACTATGGTCGAGGGGGGTTTACTTATGGCACAGCGAATCTGAACAGACTTTACCTTGGCTCGGGAGGTGGAGGTGGAGCAGGTTATGCTTCTTCTTCTTGTGGGGCTCAAGGAGGTGCGGGAGGGGGTTCGCTCATAATTCTGGCGCAATCAATTACTGTGGCAGGCAGTTTAGAAGCTAATGGCATGAATGGTGGAAATTCTCCCTGTGATGGTGGCGGCGGAGGTGGAGGTTCAGGCGGTTCGGTCTATTTGTCCGCAACGAATGTAGTCTTGAATGCAAACACGTGATCTTGCCCTGAAAAAGTGGACAGGATTAATGTCTTGATTTTAGTTCGAACTC
>CAZIYY010000279.1:0-3476 GCA_964543585.1 uncultured Anaerolinea sp.
GCGACGAACACCGATACCTTGGCCGGACAAAGGAGGAATTTGTCATGGCCAAAGAAAGGACAAGTGTTCGTATGCGAGAGCAAATCAGGATCTTATCAGCCCAGGGGGTCTCGATCCGAAAGATCGCAAAGGCCCTTGGAGTGTCGCGCAAGACGGTTCGTAAAGTGGTTGGGATGGAGATGTGATTTTTCAGAATCATGACCCCACCAAAACGGTGTTTTAACCACAATCATGACCCCACCCATTTTCAGAATCATGACCCCACCTTGGGTGGTTAGGTTCTGATCGGATTTCGAGGCCGTGTTCAGAGCATGGTCGTTCTCCAAAAAGGAGGACGGCATGACTTATCAGGAGCACGGTATGTGGGAAGTTCTGGAAGTACTCAGGCGGTTACAGCGTGGAGAAAAGAAGCGGTCGATCGAGCGAAGTACCGGCCGATCACGCAAGACGATCGGTCGATATGAGGCTGCGGCCAAAGATCTGGGATGGGTTCCTGGGTCCGTGGAACCGGCGGAAGAGCTGGCCGGGCAAGTGGCGGCCAAGCTGCGTCCCGGTCCGAGAGAGAGCAGCCCCAGCGACTCGATAAGACTTTTGCAGGGGCAGAGAGACCGCTTGAAGGGCTGGATTGTTCCCGACAATCCCAACCAAGCCCTCACGCTCACCAAGGTTTTGATTCTCTTGAAGCGGGAGGGATTTCTTGTTTCCTACAGCACCCTCTATCGTTTTGCCGTGGAGGAATTTGGATTTGGATCACAACCAGCGACGGTGCGTATGGCGGATGTCGCTCCGGGCGAACTGGCGGAGGTGGACTTTGGAAAGCTTGGGTTTATTCTTGATCCTGAGACCGGATCGAGGCGGGTTCTCCACGCCCTGATCGTTGTTCTGGTTTTTAGTCGTCATCAGTACATCCATCTCACTCACAATCAAAAGATCCCGGATGTGATCGAAGGGCTTGAGAATGCCTGGGAGTTTTTCGGTGGGGTGACCGCTCGTGTCACCATTGACAACATGAAAGCGGCCGTGACCCGCGCCGATCGTTACGATCCCGTCTTTCAGAGAACCTTTGAAGAGTATGCTCGGTATCGTGGTTTTGTGATCGACGCCGCCGTTCCCGCCAGTCCGAAACAAAAACCGCATGTGGAAAGGGACGTCCCTTATGCCCGAGAGAACTTCTTTCGGGGAGAGAATTTTATTTCTCGGGCGCAGGCTCAGGAACTAGCGATTCGCTGGTGTCTGACCACAGCAGGACTTCGCATTCATGGAACCACCCGAAAGCAGCCGCTCGTTCAATTTGAGTCCTTCGAGAAATCCGCTCTGATCCCACTGACTCAGGAGCGCTTCGATACCCCCGTCTGGGGAGAACCAAAGGTGCATCCGGATTGTCACGTTCGATTCAACAACGCGCTTTATTCCGTCCCACACGCCTATCGAGGTGAAGAAACGACTGTTCGGGGAGATTCGAAGCTGGTCCGGATTTATGTCAAAGGCAATCTGGTAAAAACCCATGCCACCCAAGAGGCCGGCAAAAAGAGCACCGACTCAGCTGACTACCCCCGGGAGAAATCAGCCTACGCCATGAGAGACGCCAATTACCTGATCCGGAAGGCAGGTGAGTGCGGAAAAAACATCGGCCTTTTTACGAAGCAATTGCTTTCCGGAACCTTTCCCTGGGCGAAGCTCCGACAGGCCCAGAAGCTCATTCGTCTGACGGAAAAGTTCGGCGACGACCGTGTCGACACGGCCTGTTTGCGCGCCTTGAACTTCGATCTGATCAACGTCCATCGTGTTCAGGGGATCGTGGAACTGGCTCTCGAGAATGAAAAAACTCCTACCAAAGAGTCATCCGTAATCCAGTTGCGGGCGTCAACAGCCTCGGAGGGCGTCTACAGCCTGGGAAGGGCTTCCCAAGGGCTTCCGACACTTCGTTTTCTTCGCGACTCCCAAACCTTTAACCACAACCAAAAGAAAGGAAAACCATCATGACGAACTCCCTCAAAACCGTCCTCAAACGTCTCAGACTCTCGGGCATCCTGATCACTCTCCCTGATCGGATCGCCTACGCTCAAAAATCAAAGCTCTCCCATTCTGATCTCCTGGAGTTAATCCTGCAGGACGAAATCGATCGTCGGGATCAGGTGACCCTGAACCTGCGTCTGGAGAAGGCCCGGTTCGAAGAGGAGCAGACCTTCGAGAACTTCGATTGGGAGGCCCCGCTCACCTTCGACCGGGATCGTATCCGGGATCTCTTTGGGTTGAGTTTTCTGGAAAGAAAGGAGGACGTGATCTTTATGGGCCCCGTCGGTGTGGGAAAAACCTTCCTGGCTTCTGCCCTGGGTCATTCCGCGTGCCGGGCAGGGAAAACGGTTCTCTTTCTCCGCGCCGACCGCCTCCTCAAGGAACTCCACCAGTCCCGGGCCGATCATACAACCGATAAAGTTCTTCGGCGCCTGATCTCTCCCGATCTCTTGATCGTCGATGACTTTGGCCTGAAGACACTCGATCACACAGAGTCTGGCGACCTCTACGAAGTGATCATTGAACGCCATAAACGCACTTCAACGATTATGACCTCCAATCGTACCGTTGAGGAATGGATCCCTCTTTTTGCGGATCCGATCCTCGCTCAAAGCGCCATGGATCGGTTGGCACATAATGCCCATCAGATCCCGATCGAAGGGCCCACTTACAGAAAAGATCAAGGTCCCGGCGCTCAAGGACAGAACCGAAAAACAGGAAAGGTCGCTTCCCGCGACACGCCGCTCGCTACAGCTCGCAAAGGAATGCAGAAAAAAGACGACACTCAGGAAAAGGCAGAAAAAGGTGATCGTGAAAAAGAAAGAGAATTGTAAAACGAAATTAAACGTGAATAGAAGCTAACTCGGCCTCGGGACCCCCGGGGTCATGATTATGAAAACGCCTGGGGTCATGATCCTGAAAAGTCACATGTAGAGATCCACTATCGGTGGCATCCCCAATTTGGACAACAGCTTGTTTTTCAAAACATTGGGAAGAGCGCCAACGGCATTTATTATGAGTGTGAAGTTCCAGGGTGGACGCGCAAAGCCCGTATTCCACAATGGATGACCGATCCCAGTGTGTGCCGGAGGATGGTGTTGGTCGATAAGCCGCAACCATGAGGGCTCGAAAAAACAGCAAGCAGGCGACGCTCGCCCTGTCGTCACTGACGACACGGTGGGATCTATTGCCAGAACCGGCACGAAAAGAAGCCGTCAAATGGCTCGGTCTTCTCATCAAACAAAACTGGCTTGTTAAGGAAAGGGGAAAAACATGACGGAAAAAATCACGGACTCGCATCGGTGTCGTAAGGCCTATGTGTATATCCGACAATCGAGTCAATTTCAGGTGGAGAACAACCGGGAGAGTGCAGGGCTTCAGTATGCGTTAGTCGATCGAGCCAAGACGTTGGGTTTTGCTCAGGTCGAGCTTGTGGATGAGGATCAAGGTTGTTCCGGAAG
>CAZIYY010000280.1:0-3377 GCA_964543585.1 uncultured Anaerolinea sp.
GTTCATCCCGTTTTTCAACCAGTTTCCACTGCATAAGTGGCGAAGATATTGTTATTGCTGAAATTATTATCTGGATGAGCGAGAGCGTTTTCTTATACATAGTTCGCTATAACCGACTGAACGCTGGCGAGTCTCTTTTCTTGAGTCTGATCATGAACCTATCCAGTTTTGCGTTCGGCTGGTTCCTGTCAATTTGATTCCATTAATTTGCCCCACGCAGTGTATTTCGGTAATTATCGTGCAGGCAAGCGTCTGCAGGATATGTCGCGCAAGAAATCAAAGGATATGACACCGGGTTTAATTTTTTTCCTCCCCCAAGTGGTGGAGACAAAACCTCCCCAGCCGAGGGATGTGATTGATCTACGCTTGCTGTATAATTTGAATGGACAGTTATTGCCAATCAAATTGAACGGTTCAAGAGGTAGAGAGATGAAGAAAATACTCGTTTTTGTTTTGTTTGCGGTGCTGCTTGTCACGCTGGCGGCTTGTGCCCCCGGCTCGAAGGCGGAACTCAGTAAGCCCAATACTGAAATACAATTCACGCCGCCGGGTCTCAACCCGGAACTCGATAAGCCCGCGGAGAATAAACACGTTGCCGGTCTCGTTACGGGTCTCTGGCACGGACTTATCTCCCCGGGAACCCTGATTATATCGTTTTTCAAACCTGAAATACAGATGTACGAAGTTCACAATACGGGCCCTTTGTATAACCTTGGTTTCCTGCTTGGAGTGGCGATCGTGTTTCTCATTTTAGGTTTTTCAGGGGGCAGAGGCAGGCGGCGTTAAAAAGATTTATAAAGAAACCGCAGGTGATGAGCCTGCGGTTTTCGTTACATTAACTTGATCGCACAGAATAACTTTGCAGTTCTTCAGGTGATAACTCATCTGGTTTTACCAGTCTGTAATGCTTTTCAGATGTGACCTTTATCCCATCCTTTGATTGTTCAAATTCAAAAAGCGCAATTAGGTTTTTGTCAATGAATTGAGCGGCAATAGGACGACAAATCAAATGGGGAAATTTGAGCGCACATAATTCAAAATCTTGTTCGATTTGAACAACCCCGATTTTATCTTTTCCGCCTTTTGCTTGAACAGGCAAAACATAATGTGCACCGCGTTTATCAGGCCCAATGTAAATTTCATCGGTTTCAACTTGCGAACCGTCGCGCAGGGTTGTTCTCAAATGATTTTGTAAAGAATAACAGGTTAAGCCAGTGAAAATATCAATCAAACGATTGTAGCGAAGCTTTGCCAAAAGGGATTGTTCATCGTTCATTGAATACTTGGCAATGACTCCCGGTGTAGCGTCGAGAATTTTGGTTTCTGCCAAAACATTTGAAGGGGCGATGTTTGCTTGCTTGACGGCCACAAGTTTGTATTTTCCTTTACCTGCTGGTCTGATAATCCATTCATAGCCTTTTGGAGCTTTCGATGTGATGGACTTTGGTAATAGTGTTCTGTATCGAAACGAGTAAAGAACATCCCCCAAATTCTTCGGCAATATGATCCCTAATTCATTCGCGACTTGACTAAATTCTATCCGCTCAAATTTAATCTCGGTTGCACCTTTCTTAAAACGCTTGGTAAAGATGGCTTCAAGAATTTTAGCATAGCGATTTGGCTCTTTGTTTTCCATGATTTACCCTCTCCATTTCAAGATGACGACTTCCTCACGAAGTTGTTCTTTTGTTGCAGTTGCCAATCGAGTGCGGAACAAATCAATGCCCACAAGTTCATAGCCTAATTTTTTGGCAATATCTCCCAAAATTTGACCCGTTCTTATCATCACGCGCAAATAGGATGCTTGATCGCCAACGACATAAGCGAGTTGTGCGCCTGGGCGAAGGACTTTGCGAAGGTCAGCCAAATGTTTTGCCATACCGCCAAAATATAATTTTGTAGCTCGTGGATAAAGTCTCTCAAATCCAGAATCTTTTCCCAGTTCGATTCGGCGTTTTTCGATTTCCTCCGCAATACGTTGGATTTCTGGAAAATCAGAAATCCATTGATCGTCATCATCACCTTTGTAAATCCCACGCGTATTCGAGCGGACGAGTCTTTTTTTCACCTCTCTTAATTCTTCTTTGTTGTTGATAAACCCAAGCAAAACCGACTCAAGCCGTGTTGTTCGTGTGTAGTCTTTTTCATTGGGGTAGGGAGGTGATGTGATGACAGCATCTATGGAATTTGATTCGATAATATCGAAGTTGCGCGCATCTGCTAAATGAATTTTTGAGTCAGGAAAGGTCTTCCCTGCAACTTGGCGCAAATCATTGGCTATTTTCTCGATTTCCAAAAGCCAGTTGGAAATAACAGGCGCATCGGCTTTTGGTTTCTTTACACCGACTTCTGGACCAAAATGCAGATTGCTGATTTTGAAAACCAAAGCGTTACCTAAAGACAACAGTGCATGACGATAAAATGGCTCATCTTCAAATTGCTTTAGACATTCAAACAAGACCAAAGTTTTATGCAATGGAAGTGGACTAATTGAATTCGCCAGAATCAGTTTTTCAGTTTCAGGGGAGAGTATTTTGAGTTCTAAATCTTTTAGATCGCTAAATGAAAGATTGTCGTCAATCCCTTGTGACTTGAGAATCGCAAGTGCCTTTTCTGCGACTTGCCGTGCTCGCGCAGATAATTCATCTGCATTTAAATTCCAATCGGTTTTGACCGATGAAGCAAAATGCGGAAATGGATTTCCTTCCAGTCCAATTGTTTTTATTCCTGCTAGTTTGGCTTCAACGATTGTTGTGCCTGTCCCGCAAAATGGATCGAGCACAACGCTTTTATGATTCAACCCAAATTTTTGGATATAGTCCCGTACCAAATGTGGTGGAAACGAAAGCACAAATCGATACCAATCATGAAAGGCTCTGTCTTGTGGGTCTAGCTTATTGGCGCGACCATTGGAAAGTTCGGGTTTCTTCTCCTCTTGAACTTCCTCGATACTTTCAAATCCCATTTTGAGTTGGGTGGGAGTTGCCATGCGCTAATTCTATCATTCAAAATAAAACGCGTAACCCGCGAGTGCGTCGCACCAGGCGGACAGGGGAATCCGCTTAAACGGATGAATGCCCTCGATGAGATTCGCCCCGTTTAGCAAGGTGCGATATCATCTCCGAAGGGGGCGCACCCTCATAGCCGCGATTCCCCTCGCCACGCGGGAGCACCTAAAGGTGTGCTTCGCAAAGAGTTAGGGTGAGGGAGAACCCACGAGATCAAGAGCCATGGCCCCAGGTTTCGTATAACTAAACGCATTTTTAACCTTATACCTGCACAAAGGCTTGTAAACATCATTTTTTTGCGGTATATTATCTTCAGGTAGCACCCCACTTAAGCGTGGAGTGAGATAGAAAATCTTTGCAAAAAACGGG
>CAZIYY010000281.1:0-3262 GCA_964543585.1 uncultured Anaerolinea sp.
ACACGTGGTCCCAGATGCGCTGCTCGCGCTCGGTCAGGTCGTTCATTGCGCCTTCTTCCCGTGCCCCATCAGCGCGTCTGCTTCCTCGTCCGTCAAGCTGCGCTCCGGACCGGGCACATCCACGAGATTGTCGACGTCGTCGACCTCGCCACACTTCGGACAGGTCCAATCGCTCCCCTGAGCATTGGAACGCACGTAAGAGCAACAACACTCCCCGCATTCGATGAGCGTGAACTCGGTCATAGCGTCCCGTCCTCCTTCTTCCAGTCGCCGACAAGACGCATCTTCGTCCGGGGGCCACACGCCCAACACACGCTTTCAGCCTCGGAATTGTGACGCAACGTTTTTAAGTCCGCCCAGTATGAGGCAGGGCAACTGTTCTCTTCGATTTGGAACTGCACTTGCTCGTCCGTCGAAGCGACAGGGACCTCAACCGGGATTACGAACGTCATCTCCACCATCACCTTGCGGGTAGGAAAGCTCACGTCCCGCCTCCGTCTGACTGACGCTTGAGCGCCCAAGGCGCGCACAAACTCTTCAACCGAACCAACATCGCATCGCTGACGCCGGGTTGAGCTGACGCGCACTCCAACATCTCGTCGAACGTGCGCCACGCCTGCTCATCATCAAACTCTACGAACCGGTCCACCACCGTGTTCCAGAAGGCAAAGCAAGGATCAGCCTCCGTGACGCGCGACGAACGCATGTCGATGAACCGGATCACGTCCCGCCTCCAACCTTCTTCGCCAACCCTCTCCACATCTTCCGAGTGTCCCACGACAGCCAGAACGCCCCGGCGACCGCACCTGGGAGCCTCTGCCACGGCCCGAGGACTCCCTCGCTGTCTTCAGCCATGCAGAGGCCTTCGCCGAGCTTCGGATGCGACCAGACGACGAGCTGGTACCTGCGCTCGTCTTCCCAGTGCGGCATGAACATTACCACGCCCGCGGGCTTCGCAGCGTCAGCGAGCGGCCGCAGGTCCGGCAGGAATGTCGCGACCTCGGCGTTGTAGGACGCGCACTCGAAGAGCACGCCTTCAAGCGCAGCGCCGCAGCCTGGGCACATGGTCGGAACGATGGTCGCCGCGGCGTGGAGGGCGTACCTGGCGCTGAAGCGGGCGACGCTGAGAGCGCTCTGGATCATTCGCTCGAACGGCTGGCCCTGCGCGGCACCGACTGGCGCCACGTACAAGCCGCCGGTCTTCACGACGGCGTTCTCGGGCCGGTCAATAGGTTTCGCGAGGTTGGAGGCCAGGGCGTCGCAGTAGCGGCAGGTCATGACTCACCACGAACAATCCGAAGGAGCTTGATCCGACAATCTGACGTGCGACGGAAGAGTCCATCCTCAAAAGGCGTGCACGTGCGCTCGATGTCGCACAAGAGGCCGTTCAAGACTTCTGCAGTACGCGCTGTCCTAGGGTAGTCGTCGTTCCCTTCGAGGTAGTCGCACAGCGCAGCCGCGAGCTTGCGACCGACCACGCGCTCTGCTTCGTAAGGGTTCGGGAACACCTCAGGAAACAACTCCGACCACGGGAGGTCAGCCAACTTAGCGAGCTTTACCAAGCGCTCAACATCGGTCTGAGTCGCCACATCCGATTCCAAGCGCGCAAGCGCAGCAATCTCAGCTTCACCAGCACCGTGGTTTACCGTAGCGCGCTTGAGGGCGTGAATCCCAGCGCGGTTGAGCGAGAAATACGTTGTCACGCGCTCTTCGCTTTCTGCTCTTCTGCAGCGAGCACCTTGTTCATCACGTCCTTCTCGTCGATGTCGGTTAGCAGCGCCTCGGTGAAGACCTCCGAGAGGTAGTCCTTGATATCGCGACGGTCCCTGCCGCTGACCGCGATGTTGATGCCGAGGAAGCTCGGCTTGACCGTCAGCCGGTGCTCCGTCCAGCCGTCGTAGCACCCGTCGTCGGTCATGTGATGAAACGCGGTCTCGATGACGAGACGCTCGTCGTTGGAATCGGCCTTGATCAAGACCGAGCCGTTGTCGAGGCCCGCGCCGCTCGGGAGCAGCTTGTCGTACTCGCGAAGGACGGCGTTCCAGCGGAGTACCCACTCGGCGTTGTTGCTCTCGATGCTGTTCTCGAGAGCGACGAGGGCCTGCGCGATGGCGCGGTAGAGGGGGACGGTCATCGGCTGGTTCCTTTCCGGCGCGCGGACTGCATCTGACATCCACCGCAGGTGGCGTCCCCACGCTGGTCTTTGAAAGAGCACAAGTGTTCGCAACATTTGGCGCCGCACCCGCGACACACCCACGGAGCGGTCTTGCACCGCTTGCAGTGTTTCACGCGAGGTCGCGTCACGACGCCTCCTGGATTTTGAAGTAGGGATTGTCGACCGCGTCGTCGGACTCGACCACGCGCGACTCGCGCACCGCGGTCCAGCGGCACGAGAGGTCGATGGCGTACTCCTCGGCCTGCGCCTGCGTGGCGAAGCGCAGCGCGTTGCTGACCCACTTGCCCGAGTTGTCGGCGATGACTTCGACCTTGAAGGACTTCACGACATCGCTTTCCGCACTGACTTCCACGTTTCCACGATCGGACGCCCAGCCGCATAGCGTTTTGCCACGCTGCGTGCCCAACCGAGCCCCTCGCCAGTGAACGCATGCGGTTCACCTGGCACCTCGACGTCGTAGAGCCACTTCCACGCGAACTTGTAGTTCGTGCCAGGTGTCGGGATTAGCTTACGACGACTGATGACGACGGACTTCACGACGCGAACTCCAAGCAAACTGGGCCCAGGCCGCGCGAGATCGACTCGGGATCCGTAAGCTCTCGATGGCAGCGCGCGCAGCGGCCGCTGTGCCACAGCTCGAAGGCCTCGCTGCCCAAGTTCGCCCAGACCCAGCTGAATGCCTTCGCGCTCGGCGCCTCGGCGCTGATATTGCTCTTGCGGCCGTGGGCGTAGACCTGGCCGTTGAAGATCGTCCCGAGGAACCGGTAGTCGGTCTCGTTGTCGGGACCGTTGAGGACCGAGACGAAGTGGAGGCTCTTCGGGGGCGGGTTCCCGAGGGTGGTCTGAATTTCGTCCTTCGCCTTGACGCGGTACGTGAACCTGTCGCCCGTCTTCTTCGAGACGATGGTCACCTTGGCGTCGCCGGCGAGCAGGTACGCCTTGCGGTGCGGGGGAGGGACCGGGGCGTTCATGCTCCTCGGACGTAAGCTACCCCCGGAGCATTCACCTGCGCAAGCGCAAACTACCCGCGCCGGGCGAGACGTTCGGCGTCTGCAACAGAGCGGACGTGCGGGTTGTTCGCCCCGT
>CAZIYY010000282.1:0-3232 GCA_964543585.1 uncultured Anaerolinea sp.
GCACAGTAGTTTATCTTGTTTAGTCCTACTGTCCAAATTTTGGGGTGCATTACATATACCTTCACAGGTCAATCCAGCTATATGGACGATCCATCCACTATGTCTGTGACGGAAGGCTTTGGGTTGATGTTTTACAATGCACGGATGTACGATCCTGCGATAGGGAGATTCACTAGCGCGGATTCGATTGTCCCTGGCGGGGTGCAAGGGTTGGATCGATATGCTTATGTCAATAACTCGCCGCTTAATTTTAGTGATCCGAGTGGGCATGTTCCATGTCAGGGTGAAAATTATGACGATGGTCCACAATGCCTAGCCCAAAACCCCACAGCATATAATCCAGGTACATTGGATGATTTTGAAAATATGACATGGCGGAATCGCAAAGATTGGCTCGCCTCATTTGCCCAACGCAATCGCCTTGAAAATTGGTTTGCTGACATGGGAAGCGCCATTGACTTTATGATAAGTGATCCAAGTTTAGCCAGAGAGGGAGGAACGGCAGAGGTTATGGACGCGGCGGTATTGCAAGCGATAAACGATGGCTGGCTTATGTTTACAGGCGAACAAGCTTCTGGCGATGGAGGACAAGGGTGGGCTAACTTTTTCCAAGACAGAAAGGATGGTATAACAGGAGGTGCGTTAATAGCATCCCGCCTCCAAGCAGAGCAGTATGGAGTTGATTATGCATGGGGATTAGCAAGTACCCAATCGGCGTACAATAATTCCAGTGAATTAGACCAAATATACTTCACAATCTTTAAGGGGGGTGCTGATGGCTATAGAAGTATGGCTTCGTCGTTTCGGTCAGACCCATTGGCTGTAAGCATCGCAGAAAACACTTTATTTTTAGGACCGTTGTTGATAACCCCTGCCACTGATCCAAGAACGTCGGGACCGTATTTGAATTTTGCTGGTGGGTTTGGATATCCAGCTGCAGTTGCAATATGGTCATGGGGAAACTCCATCCCCCCAACTACGCGGTAAGGAATTCTAGCCATGCAAAAACAATTTATCTTTATTTTGTTGGTAGGTATATTATTAGCCGGTTGCCAATCTGGATTTAATGATATAAGCCAGAATTTAACTGAGCAAGAAATGATCAAGATACCCACAGGAAAATATACAAGTATTGCTTGGGTAAGTAAGACCACTTTGGTGCTTGAGGTCGACGAAGGCAATCTTTTTGAAAATCAAAGAATGTGCAGTCAACAAACAATTAATATTTATGAAATAGAGACAGACCAATTAAGACCACTGCCGTTACCCTTCGGGGGTGATTGCAGATCTTATATTATTAGGAGCTTACAAGTGCTTCCAAATCAACAGGCAGGGTACGTTTTTGAATATCCAAAGCTTAAATCTCTGATCATAAAGACTATAGATGTAAGAAATGCTACAGAGACAGATTTGTACACCGAATTACCTGGCACCTCTTCTTTAGATAGGTTTTCGTACTCACCCAATATGAAAGAATTACTTCTTGTAGATGTTCAAAGTCCTTTGTTGAAATCTACAATATATTTGTTGGATACCGGTGGAGCACGAACTAACATTACTGCTGATTTTCTTCGAGCAGATTTCCCCGTTTGGTCACAAAAGAGTAATTTGATTGCTTTTTTGGGAACAAAACCCTACGCAGGCAGTGACGATAAAATTGAACATTTCTCTCAGCTTGAAAGCCGTGTGGATTATCCATGGCGATTGTATTTATATGATCCAGAAAGCCTGACTACGAAAGAATTGCCTATCGACATCGTGGGTCCATCCAGTCTTAAATGGTCTCCTGATAGAAACATGCTTGCATTCTCTGGGGAGTATAAGGGAGTACTTGGTGTTTGGATTATAGATAACTTTGCTGACCCCGACAACTTATCAGTAGCTAGAATAGTTGACCTCTTGCATAAGTCGTGATGCGGGCTTATCTTGTGATTCTTCCTGCCACAGATTTCACGGATTTGCACGAATTTATTTAAAATCAGTGAGAATCCGTGTAAATCCGTGGCAAAGAAATACTTTTGCAAGAGGTCTAGTAAATGGTCTTGCCACTTTTGATTTTTCACCTGACGGGAAATCAATTGCTTTTGCATATATCGGATTGCAAAATAAAGATAAACAAAACATACTTTATGCAGTAGACTTGCCAGACAAATAAAGGGCGATGGACGGCGAGTCAAGAGCGTGATGGGCAGTGAAACGATTCTGTTCATCGGTGGGCACTACGAAATCAAAAACCCCGGTAGTGGGCAGACTGTTACCAAATACTACTTCGCGGGCGCGAGTCGCATTGCCATGCGAAAATACAGCATTCCGCAATCCATGGCGGTGGAATACCTGCTCGGCGACCATTTAGGCTCAACCAGTATTACAACGGATTCTTCTGGAAACAAAGTCTCTGAAATGCGCTATAAGGCATGGGGCGAAGTGAGATATTCATGGACAGCAGGCGCATCCACCACGCCCGCATACAAACTGTCCAGTTACACTTTCACGGGACAATATTCGTATATGGACGATCTATCCACGAGCGGAGTGACGGAGGGCTTTGGGTTGATGTTTTATAACGCAAGAATGTACGATCCTGCGTTGGGGAGGTTTGCTCAAGCCGATACCATCGTCCCTGGCGGAGTGCAGGGGTATGATAGATACGCGTATGTGAACAATTCCCCGATAAATTATATTGATCCGAGTGGGCATTGCGCGGTTAAGGATGGGAAAATTGTGAAGACAGACTGCACAGTCGATGACTTTCACAAGTTAACCTGGGCTAAAAGATTGGAATGGCTCAAATTATTCGTTCAGGAACATAAACTAGGCGATTGGTTTGATGATATCGAAGGTGCAATTGAAATTCTCAGCAACGATCCCGATTATCAAGATATGGATGGTTGGGCAGCATATATTGATGCAGGCATTTTACAGGCCATAAATGATGGAATGAGAATGTATGAAAAGCAAGATCCCGTAGGGGGAGGAGGCGGAGCTTGGGCTTCATTTTTTAGCGCCTATAATAAAGGATGGGAAGAAACAAACCTTGATGGATTAATTGTCCTTCGACTTGCTGGTGAGCAAGGTGGAGTGGATTATTCAGCTTCATTACCAGAAACGATAAGAAGGCACGAAGAATCGGGAAATAGAGTTCAAGTTAAGGCAGATCTATTCCTTATGGGAGCAAATTATTAGACCTCTTGCAAAAGTCAGTATAGGTTGAGTTCAAGGTTGTAGATTGCGG
>CAZIYY010000283.1:0-3232 GCA_964543585.1 uncultured Anaerolinea sp.
CGATGGAGACTGGCCCGCATGGAATACATCGGGCGACCAGGTCATCACAACGCTTGCCGCGCCGAACAATAACTATCTCACCATCTATTCAACAGATGGAAAACTCCTGCAACCTTTAACTCCCTTCCCTGCCTCCCTGCGCGGTTTGATCTGGGCAAATTTAGTAATGCCGGATGAACTGCCCGGCAAATTCCAGCAAGCCGCGCAGTTCACACCCGCACCGCTCTGGGCGGCGAATGGCGAACCAATGTCAGAGGGCGTCATTGGCAGATGGTTGTTAGTGGATTTGAAGGGCGTACAGGCGCCGTATCCGCAAATGCACGATCTCGCGGACGAGGCTTTTGACGCCCTGCGCCAACGCGTCCAACAGGAAGCGGGCTGGGACGCGCTCGCAAGTTTGGAAAACGCGTTCGTCCCCATCACCACAGTCCTCGACCCCGGCTTCAATGAGGATTGGTTGTTTACGGGCCGCGCCTTTGCCATCAACTCCCTGATGACAAACGCAGGCTGGATGACAGCGGTGCGCGAAGATTTCGGCGCGCAAACATACTGGCGACTATATCTGCGCGCCCAATCGCAGGATGGCTCGCTTGGCGAACCCCTACATTCCACGCCGTGGGATTTGGGCGCGCGCTACAACCTGGATCCGAAAGTCTACGAGCAGGGCGGCAAATACAGCGACGTGCCGCCGGGCTACTGGGTGGATGTCACCGCGCTCGCCGCGCAATATGGCTGGGAGCGGGTGCCTGCCCTGCCAAACTGGCGCACCTATTATCGCGGCGCGCGCTTCACAGAATTTACTCTCACTGGTGGGTTGGATTGGTACTCAGCCATGCTCGAACTATATCCGCCGGATGTGCTCCTTACGCCGACCCGGGTGTTGCCGCCGAGCGCAACTGTCACGAAAACGCCCATCCCCTCATCCACGCCATTGCCCACGCGCACACGGCGGCCGACCGGCACGCCAAGTCTCGCTCCACCGCCGACTGCTTCGCAAACGCCACTGCCCTCAAGTACGCCGTTGCCATCACCCATCCCGCCTACGATTACTCCATGATTAGATTTATTCGCGCTGAGCGGAGCAAGACCATGGTCTTCGGTCGAGCGCAGACGAAGCGCACTACGCATGCCAACAGCCGCCTCGTCTACGGGGCTGTCGCCCCTCCGCTCGGCGCGGTGCTGATTCTTTTATTAATGATCACATCCTGCACTTCTGCGAACGCGGGGGAAACGGGATCAACTCCAACGGCGGTGATTGCCGGGGAAGCAGCGACCCAGCCTGAGGCTGGGAGCGACGCGCCTCGTCCGACGATTCAACCGTTTCGATTCGTCCTCCCAACTCCGGGCGCGGAACCCGTCTCTGGTTGGCGTCCACCTCTTTATCCAATCCCTTGGGCTGTTTCGGCTTACGATCATTTTTACTTTGCGCGACCCATCGCGGCGGATAACGTCAACTGGCCCCTCGCGGAATATCGTTACGGCGGCGTGTTCTTCGCGGCAAACGTCGTGCACACCGGCGTGGATATCGACGCGGACGAAGGCACACCCATTCTTGCGGCGGGCGCGGGCACTGTCATCTCGGCAGACTGGGGCTTATACACCGAAGCGCCCGGCAACATATCCGATCCTTATGGGCAGGCTGTGGTGGTGAGGCATGACTTTGGCTATAAAGACCAGGCTCTTTTTACGATCTATGCTCACATGAGCAAGATCATCGCGGTGGTGGGTCAGCACGTGGAGACGGGGGATGTGCTTGGCTTGGTCGGCGATACGGGCGCAACGACGGGACCGCATTTGCATTTTGAAGTGCGGCTGGGCGCGAACACTTTTTACCGCACCTATAACCCCGAACTATGGATGGCTCCGCCGCAAGGCTGGGGCGTTCTCGTTGGACGATTAACAGACGAAGACGGGGAGTTGTTGAATAAATATTCCGTTGAGGTGCGCCCCCTGCCCTCCGAAGTGCCCTTACGCAAAGTGATCACGTATGCGGCTGGCGCGGTCAATGCCGACGCGTATTATCAGGAGAATTTAGTGTTGAGCGACCTGCCTGCGGGGTTATATAAAATAACCATGGAATATAAAGACAAAGACCTGCAATTTTGGGTGGAGATTTACCCCGGTCAGGTCACGTATTTCACGTTTACGGATGAGGACGGGTTTAGCGTCGTCCCGCCGCCTGTGCCCACGCTGGATTTTCTGCCGGGAACGGCGACGGTTGCGCCGTAAATGATAAGGAGAATATCCGATGTTTCCCAAATCAAATATTTCTCCCAACTTCACGAAATTCCTTATCGGCAGCCTCTCGTTAATCTTACTCTTTACTGCTTGTTCGCCTGCATCATCGCCTGTTTCACCAACAGCAACATTTTCTCGATTTCTTCCACCTACATGGACACCGACGATCACAGTAACACCAATACCAACAATTACTTTAGCCTCAACGTCAATGTCAAGTGACGTTTTCCAAGATCCAGGGATATACCCTGGATTTTGGAAGGATGGCTCAATGTATATTGCTTCTTCCTCAAATGGAAAATTACAGGAATTAGTGCACCTCTACGATCACCCTACTCAAGTTTCCTCATCTGGAGATATAACTTATCTCTATAATGATAGCGAAACTGCAAAAATTTCCCCAGATGGGCGAACTCTTGTTTATATGAACATGGAGGATGGGTTTCTATACGGTTTCAACCTGATGACCAAAGAGAAGAACAAAATCTCTCAACCAAATTCCGGCTCTTCCGAAAGAAATTGGCATGGGAACTGGTCCCTTGACGGAAAATATCTTTTATATGCTATTGACAGCATGAAATTAAGAGACGGTCAAATATACGGTCAAGAATTTCCATCCATTTTTGTTACCAACATGACCCAAAACATATTCTCCCAAATAACTACCTGGAATACTGTTGAAGCGGTTCCCTCTTGGTCACCTGATAATCAATGGATTGCCTTTTTATCGGATAACCTAAAAGTCAACTCAGGCACAGTTGGCAGTTTCGTTGGCGCAACAGATATTTTTGTGATGTCTACAAATTGCGTTGCTAAGATTGAGACTTGTGAAAACTCTTTTTTCAAGCCACTTACCAACACTGGAGTAAATGGCGATGCCGTTGCCCCCCACTGGCAACCAAATAGTTCCAATATTGGATTTATCTATATCAATGGTCAAAGTGTCAAGTACCCATTTTATATACCAATGATAAATAGACACGCTTCGCAGTCA
>CAZIYY010000284.1:0-3211 GCA_964543585.1 uncultured Anaerolinea sp.
AGCCCATCAGTTGCGAGAAACTCTCCACGGCTGTGCCTGCAAACCAGGCATCCCGGATGGCGGCGATGATCTTGATCCCGCCCGAACTCTGCACCTTCACCGGACCGCTATCCAGACCCGCATAATTCACCCTCACTTGTTGGTTGGGAGTTAGAGGATAGGTTCCCTTGACGATCCCGCCGATGGTGACCGTCACAGTGGTATTGGAGGCGCCCACATTCCCGAAACGGACTTGTTCATTGAGCGTGACGTTATTGTAGGAGGGGAACCAATAAGTATCGGATAACTGGCTGTCAGGCAAGCCCATCAGTTGGAAGGAACTGGTCGTCCCGCCTTGCGTCCAAAGTTCACGCAGTCCCGCTACGATAGGCAAATTCGCGCTGATAACTTTGACAGGACCATTATCGACTCCAGGAAAACTTGCGCGTGTGCCCGTTCCAGGGAGAATCCCAAACTTTCCCTGATTGGCGCCAGCGATGGAGACATTAATATTTGCGCACCCGGAAGCAACATTAAATGTGGCTGTGTAATTTTGAGCAGTTTTGTTGGTAGTAACATTACTATAACTACGACTGGTTGGACTGAAAGTGAAACACGTATGGGATGGAGTCACCGTCCCGCTCCAACCGCTCGACACCGGGAGTGAATAACTGCCATTCCCCAGCGATGTTGCGGTCTTGGCTGTGCCATCTGTATAACTCAGCGTCACGCCCGCCGCACCTGCATTGCCAGTGATAGCGCGAGTGCAAGAGGGGAATGCAAACGAGCCAATGCGGGTCTTCCAACTGGAAGAGCTGGTAAAACTGTAGTATTCCTGAGTGTACCAGAAGGTGCAATCATCGGTGGGATCCACAGTCATCATGCTGTAATCGCCCCAGCGATTAACGCCTGTTTGGGAACCACCGCCGGCCGCCAGGCTGGCCTCGCTTTGTGGCAAAGTTCCGAGCGGATCACTTACAAGGCGGCCAGCGTAACGCACAGAGGGATACGTGCTTGCGCTGGAAACCGAATACCCAAGCGCGAGGTTGCCAAAGCCATCCATGGCTGCGCTGCCCATCCAACGATTATCAGCATCTGGCGCATATACGCCTTGTTGATTCATCCCCCAGCCAGCCCCGCTATTTCGTAATTCGAACCAGTACACGCCAGTTTTATCGGCGCCGTTGGCGTCCACTGTTTGATTTCCAACCAAAGTCTGGTAAGAGCCAAAGTTGCGATATTGCAGGCGATACATTAACTGGCCCTGCGTTAAGACATCCAATTTTTGAGAAGTGCCAGGCTGGGGAATGCAACTCGTCGCAGAAAAGCCACACATGTCTGAATCCAGGTTAGCCGTGGCAACCATCGCATTTGGATCGAAAGAAGCGTTTGCGCCGAAGGTGGAGTTGGATGGGGTAGCCCAGTCTACGTGGAAATTCCAAACGCGCAGGGTATCCGTCGCATCTCCTTGCCAGGCGCTGTCATCCCATTCTATGAAATTGTTTGGTGTACCTGCGGCAGGAGCAGGACCATCAAGATCGGACGGTAACATCAAGCCATAACCAAGATATACAGCGCCAATATCAAATTTGATCATTGCGGCGGGCAGGCCGCTGAGCATGGCAGTGCGGTTGAAGACTACTGCCCCCGCGCCACTCCATGCTTGAGTGCTTCCATCAAACTGGTTAACGCTCATGTAGTAACCATCGGGCCAAACGCCAAATTTAGTATAATCATTCAACTTTGTAGTGCTGTATTGGAAGTCGTACCGATACCATGTGCTGGTTGGGTCGGCGGATGTTGAAACAGCGATGCACTGGTGATAATTGTTCGGGTCGTTAAATGCAAACTGGCTAAACATCCAACGGTTAGCTAAGTGGTCAAATTGAATGATTGGATCGCCATCATTATGGGTCTCACAGATACCGCCGAATCCGGACCATAAAGTATTCCCCGATGCCGGGCCAAAGAGCGTAGCTACAGCAGTGGGATCAGTAACATCCCAAATCTGAAAAGATGTGTTAACCGCCTGCATATAATACTTAATGCCCGTGACTGAACTATAACCAATGTCACCGTTCGCGTCGGAGGGCCAGGAGCCGTTATGTCCAACGCCATCAAAACTGGTTACAGGCGCGGCCATGGCATTGCTTGTGGATTTGCTCAATGAGTTGCTTTGTACGATGGAAATGTCTGTGACATCATCGCTTGCGCCACTCAGAGTCTTGGGAACCAAAAGACGATTGCGCAACTTGATTAGGGCATTAGGCGGGGGAATTGGAGTAATTGAACTTAGAGGACGGCTTTCGTCAAAGGCAGAAGCTGGAATCACTTGCGGACCAGATCCTTCTATTTGTTGAACATGTGACGATGTAGCCAGCGCAATACTGATCGGGTTCATTGTGTAAACCAGTATCGTAAACACAAGAACTTTGGTGATGCGCCTGGTGAAATTTGTGAACATACGCCTGCTCCCCGGGAATTTTCCTCCCGAATACCAAGATTTTCCGAACTTCTCATCCACCCAGACAATTCAGATAGACCCCCAATTTCTTGTTGATGTATATTGTACTACCGAAATGCGGCTAACATAATTATTGTGTGTGAGAGTTCGTTACACCCGCCCTTTGCGAGCATTGTTCACGGAGGCGACATTATTGGTTTTCAATATTCGGATGTATAGCCGCCCTGTTCACGCACACTTGAGTCGGTTCTGTTGTGGACGACAATCTGGCTACATAATAAAATCACTGGCAAAGGCCCTAATGCCTCTGCCATTGATGCTCTCAACAGAAATAAGATGAACTTTATGGCGCTCCGAACCTCAATTGTTCATCGAGCGTGACGTTGTTGTAGGCGGGCAACAGGTAGGTATCGGACAACTGCGTCCCAGGCAAACCCATCATCTGGGCAAAACTCTCCACTATGCCATTCACGATCAAAGCGTCGCGCAATGCCGCGATGATCTTCACTCCGCCCGAACTCTTGATCACCACCGGCCCGCTATCCAGACTGGCATAATTCACTCGCAATTGTTGGTTGGGAGTCAGAGGATAGGTTCCCTTGACAACCCCGCCGATCGTGACCGTGACGGTGGTATTGGTTGTATCCACATTCCCAAACCTGAGTTGCCCATTGAGCGAGACATTGTCGTAGGCGGGGAAGTAGTACGTGTCCGAGAGTTGCGGAGCAGGCAGACCCATCAGTTGAATCCAACTCTGAACTGTTCCGT
>CAZIYY010000285.1:0-3201 GCA_964543585.1 uncultured Anaerolinea sp.
GAAAAATCGCTAAACTGGCGTGAGTTCATCATCACACGTCTCATTCAAACATCGGGCTATTCAGCCATCGTTTTTGTCGCGCTGATTTTTTTCTTCCTGTTGCGCGAAGGTCTCCCTACCCTGGGCGAAGTAAAAGCGTCCTCGCTCCTGAATATTCGCTGGTATCCGATTGAAGATCATTTCGGCATTCTTCCGCTCATTACTGGCTCACTCATCGTCACACTCGGCGCGGCGCTGATCGCTGTTCCATTTGGGATTGGCACCGCGGTTTACATTTCAGAGATCGCGCCGCGCTGGATGCGCGAGATTCTCAAACCTCTTGTGGAATTACTTGGCGGACTCCCCTCTGTTGTTTTGGGATTTCTTGGGATTCTGGTCCTCTCGCCTTTCTTACGCGTCTTTCTGGACCTGCCAACTGGTCTGACCGCCTTTACAGGTTCCCTCCTCTTGGGCGGGATCGCAGTGCCAACGGTCGTGTCGGTCGCAGAAGACGCGCTCGATGCCGTGCCGCGCGCCTATCGCGAAGGCGCGTGGGCTTTGGGCGCGACGCGTTGGCAGACAATCTGGAGAGTGACCTTACCCGCCGCGCGCTCAGGCGTTCTCACGGCGATCATGCTCGGAGTTGGACGCGCCATCGGCGAGACCATGACCGTGATGATGGTGACAGGCAACGCTCCCGTCCTTGCGGTCAAACTTGGCAGTCTCTTCTCCCCCGTCCGCACAATGACCGCGACGATCGCTGCGGAGATGGGTGAAGTGGCGGGGGGAAGCACACATTACCATGTGCTGTTTTTTATCGGCATGGTTTTATTCTTAATCTCTTTGGGCGTAAACATCGCGGCATCATCGGTTGTCTTCCGCACGAAGAAAAGAGCAGAAAGAATCTTGTCATAAATACTTCGTTGGTCGAGTAGGGCGAAGACCCTATCGAGACCAACATATGTCATGAAAGTATAAAATTACTTGAAGCGGGTGGTCTCGACACCTGCACTTGCGCCAGGTGCAAGTGTCTGCCCTTCGCAACAACCGCTCAGGGCTACTCGACCACCGTAAATGATGATTATTATGAAACTTCCCTTCACCATCAACCGCCACCTCACACAACGACTTGGATTCACAGCCATTACCTTGATGGCTGTCGCAACTGTTATCCCAATCGTTGCCACAGTGATCTACATCTTCGTGCAAGGCTTCCCCGCAATCTCACTTGAGTTCCTGACGGGCTTTCCGCATGACGGGATGCGCGCGGGCGGAATTCTCCCCGCGATCGTCGGCACGCTGTATCTCACAATTGGCACGGCGATCTTCTCCGTTCCCCTTGGGATTGCCGCGGCGATCTATCTCTCAGAATATGCGGCAGATACGCCGCTCACGCGCACGATCCGTATTGCCATCATCAATCTTGCGGGCATTCCATCAGTTGTGTATGGATTGTTTGGGCTGGGTTTATTCGTCCTCTTCTTGAATTTCGGTACATCCATTCTCGCGGCGTCGCTCACACTTTCAATCATGACATTGCCTGTCATCATCAGCACTGCGGAAGAATCTTTGCGCGCAGTTCCACAGGCGTTCCGCACCGTAAGCATTTCGCTTGGCGCGACGCGCTGGCAGACTATTCGCCGCATCGTATTGAAAGAAGCTGTGCCTGGCATTCTTACAGGCGTCATCCTTGGACTCGAACGCGCTGTAGGCGAAACTGCGCCGATCCTCTTCACAGGCGCGGCATTCTTTTTGCCCAGACTTCCTGGCTCGCCTTTCGACGCGACCATGGCCTTGCCTTATCATCTTTTTGTGATTTCAACGCAAGTCCCTGAGATGCCCATTAAAATTCAGTACGGCACTGCGCTTGTTCTTTTGGTTTTTGTGCTCACCATGAATCTCATTGCAACGTTCATCCGCTCGAGAGCGAGGGCGAAACGTCAATGGTAGATAAGATCGTCATCGAAAATCTCTCGCTCCAATATACGGATGGCGTCGAATCACTGCGTGATGTGAGTTTGGACATCCATGAAAAAGCGGTCACCGTCCTCTTCGGTCCCGCGGGCGGCGGCAAGTCAACTTTATTGCGCTGTTTGAATCGCCTCAACGATCTTACAGAAGTCAGAGCCAGCGCAGGTCGCATCCTCATTGACGGCGAGAATATCCTGGACCCAAAAACAGATGTGATCGCGTTGCGCCGAAAAGTTGGAATGGTCTTTGCGCGTCCTGTCGTTTTGCCGATGAGCATTCGCGAGAACTTGACCTACGGATTGGAACTCGCGGGCGAGACTCGCCGTTCCAAACTGGATGAAGCGGTCGACCGAAGCCTCAAACTGGCCGCGTTATGGGATGAGGTCAAAGACCGATTGGATGATCCTGCCATCGCCCTCTCAGGCGGACAGCAACAACGATTGTGTCTGGCGCGTTCTCTCGCACTGCAACCCGAAATCATTTTGCTCGATGAACCGACCTCGGGTCTTGACCCCATCTCCACAGGCAAAGTGGAAGCCGCATTGGTGGAATTGAAGAAGGAATACACGATCATCCTTGTGCCACATTCCGTACAGCAGGCCGGGCGTACCGCCGATTACGCCGCGTTCTTTTTGCAGGGCGAGCTCATTGAGTATAACGAGGGCAAGGCACTCTTCACTACGCCCAAAGAAAAACGCACTGAGGATTACATCACGGGGAGATTTGGATAGAAATTTTGGAGTCAAGAAGCTTGCTTCTGACTCTCGGACAGCAAGCTGTCCGACTCCAGAACATGAATAAAAAAACCGTCCTCTTCCTTTGCACTGGCAATTCGTGTCGCTCGCAAATGGCGGAGGCGATTGTCAATGCCCGCTATCCAGAATGGAAAGCGTTTTCCGCGGGGACAAAGCCCGCGGGTTATGTTCATCCGAAAGCAATTCAAGCATTGGCAGAAATTGGCATACCACATTCAGGCGCGTCAAAACAGATTGATGAATTACATACGAAAGATTTCGATCTTGTCGTAACAGTCTGTGATTCAGCCGCGGAAGAATGTCCTGTTTGGCCTGGTCGTGCGGGGAGACGCGTCCATCACAGTTTTGTGGATCCTGCCAAGGCGCAGGGAAATGATGAGGAACAGATGCAGGTCTTTCGTCAAGTAAGAGGCGAGATGTTGGAAGTCATCCCGAAGATATTAAGGTGACAGTCACTTTTATGTTGTTGCTCTGACAGTTGTATCACTAATTGCTC
>CAZIYY010000286.1:0-3183 GCA_964543585.1 uncultured Anaerolinea sp.
CGCCAGTGACAGAGATAGAGAACGTAACTGTGAAATTCACACTGGACGCATTAGTAGTGGGATTCGCGCTTGCCCGGACCACACTGAGGACCGTCGGCGAGGCAGGATAATACTCATACGCGCCAATATCACAGTGCGCGCCCTGCGGACGGGAAACACCGCGCTGATCGGTAGATGGACAATTCGCATCATCGCCTGCATCAACGGCAGAACTTCCTGACAGGAACGGTATCGTTTGTGTGTTGCCACCATAGTTACCAAGCGAACCAAGGATAGGATCTGTTGTTATGACGTTCGTGCCCCCGGGAAATCCATCTTGAATCACACTATCAAAGATAGTGGTGGAGCTATCAACGTCATCGTATATCGTAAAAACACCACCTGTATCGGGGTGTATGTTTCCCCATACAATACTATTTCGGATGACAGGGTGGCTCGAGGTGTTCCTGATCGCATCCCAATTATTCGTAAAAGTAACATTTACCAATGTGGGGCTACCTTGTAGATTTGCAACTCCGCTCCCACCACTCGCAGCAGTATTTCCACTAAAAGTTGTATTTTCAATATATGGGTTACTGTAGCTGTTATATATTCCGCCACCCTGACCCGCGCCAATATTGTAGTAAACATGATTGTTATGAAAGGTTGACCTGGAAATACGAGGGCTAGATTCGTAATTACTCATCCCACCCCCGAAGTTATCGGATGTATTCCCATTAAAGGTGGCATTTGTAAATGTAGGATTGCTATCGCGAAAATTCGCTGCCCCTCCGCCGGAGTAGAAAGCCAGGTTGTTGGTAAATACTACATTAGTGAGGGTTGGATTGCTTTGGTAAACATTGGATAGACCACCGCCTCCTTCGGCAGAGTTATCGATGAAGCTAACGTTAGTTATGGCTGGATTACAATTATTTTCATTGAATAGACCCCCTCCCGCCATAACTGCAGAATTATGAGTAAACACAAGATTTGTCAGGGTTGGACTACCGGTCAAATTTTGCATCCCCCCGCCCTGTGAGGTAGATTCGCCATAATTTAAGTTTGCATTGCCATCTGAGATCGTAAATCCATCAAGGATGGTTGCATTACTCACCCCACTGCTCGAAACAACATGAATAGCATTCTCAGCGCGCGTTGGCTCATCATAGGTAATATTACTGTTATCATCCCCATTTAAGTCACCACTCAAAATGGTTAAATTAACCATCAGGTCTCGCTGATCCCGTGAAATCTCTGTTCCTGAAAAACTGCCGTAAACTGCTATACCATTCTTGAGGCTAAAGGTGGCAGTACGGTCTGTACCTGTTGTTGGCTTATAGGTTCCAGCCGCGACCCAAATTTCATCACCAGAAGAAGCCTGAGTGGTAAGCGCATATTGCAAGTCACATGGATTTGACCAATCAGCCCCACATGAGGGAATTGACGCGCCATTTGGAGTAACGCGGTAGATGCCATCTCTAATCCCGTACGCCGCGATGTAATCAGCGTTATAAAGAATGGTTCCATTATTGTTCACATTAGTGAATGACCCACTGGCATATAGATTATTCCCAGCTATCCCAAGCGCTCCAACGTCATTGGGGGCAATCGACCCATTCGGCGGGTTGCCGCCATCACTTCCCAGCGCTGACCAGTTTGTCCCATCCCATTTTGCAATAAGATCAGCGGCTGTCAATGTTGTACCGTTGTTGTTCACGTTCTGGAATTGACCACCGGCGTATACATTATCACCATTGACGACAATACTATACACACTACCATTCAACGCGCCGTTACCGTTTCCATTACTCCCAAGAGCAGACCAATTCGCGCCGTCCCACTTGGCAATGTGATCTGCGGCAGTGAGAACCGTCCCATAGTTATTAATGTCGAGAAAATGGCCACCTACATATACATCATTGCCGTTGACGACAATGTCATGTATCTCTACTTGGAGATTAATTGATCCGTTCGGCGGATTGCCACCGTCATTTCCGAGCGCTGACCAGTTCGTGCCATCCCATTTGGCAATATAATCTGCCGCTGTCAGTGTGGTTGCACCGTTCTTCACGTTAGTGAACCAACCACCTACGTAAACATCATTCCCGCTTACGGCAATCGTCTTTACGAGATTGTTCAACGAACCATTCCCGGAACCATTACTCCCTAGTGCTGTCCAGTTTGTCCCATCCCATTTTGCCAGATAATCAGCTTCATTGAGTGTAATTGAGCCATTCTTTATGTTTCCAAAATTGCCTCCGACATACACATCGCTTCCACTAACCGCGAGTGCAAGCACATTTCCATTGAGAGAACTCCCACCTGCTCCATCACCGCCAACCCCGGACCAGTTCGTCCCGTTCCATTTTGCGATGTAATCAGCTTGTGGAGCAGGGGACCCATCAATCCAGACGCTGGAGACCCCTGTTCCAATGTACACATCACTCCCACTTACAGCAATTGCATATACCGGTCCATTGAGCGCTCCTTGTGCTCTCTCTGATGGAAGAGAGCCATTGTCACCCAAATTAGACCAGGCTGAACCATCCCACTTCGCAATGTAGTCCGCTTTTTCATTCCCGCCTGCGTTCCAGAAATCTCCACCTACATAAACATCAGTTCCGTTGACAGCAATTGCATTTGCTCCGGCATTGAGCGCGCCGTTATCACCTGCAAGATTACTGCCTAAGGCAGACCAGTCTCCCAAGGTAGTTGTTATCAATTGAGAATTCGATTCACTATTCTTAGGTGAGAAAACTGGACCGCGCTCGATATCAATCTTCACGTCCCAGCCCGTAAGATTCAGAGAGCCTGAATATTTGCCATCAAGCTTCAGCGTGCCATCGGGGTTGAGAAAACCAGTAGTTGATGAAAACTCATTTGTATCAGCGCTTGCTTTGGTTGGAATCACCCCAAACAACCCACCCAGCAGCGCCAGAATTAAGCCGAAATTTAGGACAAACAACTTGTGATTCCTGAAAAGCATAAAACTTACTCCTTAATTTGTGTGTGATGATTTGCCCCGCCATGACGCCATATGTCTGCATGAGTTACTTGCATTTACTTTGCATTTCACGAAAGACTCCACTGCAAGCTGAGATAATATCAAGGCGGCACATGGTTTTCACCATGGCCGCCCGAATATTCATTCAATGGCTTTCTCTGTAATGCACCCCAAAATTTGGACAGTAGGACTAAACAAGA
>CAZIYY010000287.1:0-3172 GCA_964543585.1 uncultured Anaerolinea sp.
TGCCATGAGTTTTCTACTTTTCACTGGTATCATTTTACGGGAGGGTTACCGCAGGTTATTAATCCAGACCGTTTACTTACCGCTTTGCGAAATAGTAGCCAGATTATCAGAGACCAGTACGAAGCATTAAAATTGAAAAATAAGATAGAAAAAGACCTGTCATTTGGTGTCAAGACAGAATTAATAAAACTCTATTCAAGTGAGAATAAATCTTGGTCTCAAAACTTATGGTGGCTTGGTATGGCAGCTGCTTTAACTGCGTTCATTTTCAATACCATTGGGCAGTTAATTATTCAAGATGCGCTTTATGTGCCAGTAATAAAACCGATTTTGTGTAATTTTTTTGCTTGTGAGTAATAGTCACATGTATTCCAAAAAACGCAGCCTAACAAAGCGTGCACTGGACGCTGGGGAGTCTGCGCCATTTACAAGCATTTTTCTGGCTTCGAGTTTTTTCTGCTCCCAAGCAGAGTCCACGCCCACCCCAGCGCCAGTAACGCAAACCGTTGGGCGGAGTGCAGAAAATTCGCCCTTTCCTGTCAGCTCTTCTAAAATGGAAACTTATCGACCCTCATGCAAAAACCTGAAAGCATAAATTCAAAACCGCGTAAGCCGTCCTGTTTGGTCGTGACTTCCATAATAGTTGTGGCACTCGCTGCTTTTGTATTTTGGATAGATGCCACATCGTCTCCTTACCTTCGCATGTTGATGAAAGGGATTCACGAAAATGCAGTTCTTAGTGCTTCTCGCATTTGTCCGATGTATGAATGTGATGTTCAATTAGGCTTAGGTACAAAACAACTCTCCAAGAATGGTTCGGAAACTGTTCTGCAGAGATGGTGCATTGAAGTATTATATACAAGGAAGGCAACGCGAGAAAAAGGCAAAGCGGCAGTGGAGGTAATTCTCACAGATAGAGATGATGACAACATAAATAATTGGCAGGTGGTCGGTACCAATTACGGGAGCGATTGCAGTTCGATGAAATGATTTGTGTTTTTAGATGAAAGCATTTGGTTTCTCGGAAAGAATTGTCGATCAATGGGTTTCGATAATTCTACACCAAAGGCAATATATCAAACTCCGCCCAACACAGCGTGCACTGGACGCTGGGGATTCTGCGCCATTTTCGAGCAGTTTTCTGGCTTCGAGTTTTTTCTGCTCCCAAACAGAGTCCACGCCCGCCCCAGCGCCAGTAACGCCAACCGTTGGACGCTTAGTATCACTCCTTTAGACAAAAGAAATCAAATCTTCAGGCTTTTCCACCTCTATCATCCTCGCCTCAGCTGGGCTGAAACCATCTGGAAAAATCGTCTTACTGTTGTACTTAGCATTTTCCAAAATGGCACCTTGAAGATTTGCTGCCTTCAAATTCGTTCCTCGTAAATCAGCATCTCTCAGGTCCGCACCTTGCAAAAGGGAATCTCCCAAGTCTGCATTTTGCAGTTCGACTTGTCTCATATCAGTGTGAGTTAAATCCGCAAGACGAATGCGAGCCCCTATTAGTATGGCATTCGTCAGACCTGCATTGGACATTTCAGAGAAGCTTAGATCTGCGTCTGTCAAGTTAGCTTCTTGCAGGGCGGCCCAACGCAGATTAGCACTCCATAATTTTGCATTTAGGAAATTTGCTTCTCTCAGGTCGGTATTCTCAAAGCTGGCAGAATCCAGTTCAACACCAGGGAGATTTGCCTTATGTAATTTAATGTTGTTCAAAGAACCATCCCTATGCCAGTCATTTCGGGCAATCTCTTCGATTGCATTTATGGCAACATCTTCGGATTTACTAGTCAGTTGCGAGATCAACAATTCTTTCTTTTGCCTTGTGCCAATTACGATTTCAATCAGAAGGTAAGTAACAATTGTTCCAGCCATCTCTGTTCCAAAATTCAATGCAAAGCCTGGCAAGTCTCCAGTACGATAGACAGACCAACCTGCGGAAAGCACCGCTACGGCAATTAGAATAATCAAAACTCCCCAGGGAAGTTGCCGTAACTGTTTTATCCTAATTTCAAGCTTTGCAAATCGTCGCTTGATAGATACGATCTGCGGCAGAAATCGCCACCACCATTTTGGTCTGTGACGGTTAGGATCAGGAGGCTTCAAATCTGGTCTCATGTTTTTCATCGCGGAAACTCCCATTCGATAGGATATTCAAAATGATGGACGTCCTACTGATTTTACCCAATTCAACAGAATACTTCCGATATGGAGGCTTTTAATTGACCTATTCCTTTAGAAGAAGGAATGTATAATTTTGCAAAGAGGAGAATTGGCAATGCACAAGCGCCCAACAATGCGTGCAGCCGACAAGTGGGACTCTGCGCGTTTTTTGAGCCTTTTTCTGGCTTCGAGTTTTTTCTGCTCTCAAACCTTGTCCTCGCCAGGGCATACGCCATTAACGCAAACAGTTAGGCAAAGCGACACAATCATTTCGAATTCACCCACACTGTCATTTGTGACTCTCCCCGATTCGCCCACAAGAAATAGGGAATAAATTTCAGCGGTTTACCATCAATTGTTTTACCGTGAATAACAACAGTTCCACCCAGTAAACCAGGGACGTATTCATCGTGCAAAGTGGATGAGTCAAGTTGCGCGTTGAAAATATCAACATTGGGATTATCCACACTTTCCAGGCAATAGACCAACGGTCCGCGCGTGACGGCAGCTTTTCCAGCATGTCCTTTGACCTTAGGATGGGCGCGGTGCAGTTTGATAGACATGTCCAAGTTGAGTTCCAACACACCCCCTTCACCAGTCCACACACGACTAATCGTTTCATAGTCTGACTCGCGTGGATCATAGCCTGATGCAGCTGACAATTTGTCCGATAGATTTGAAACATCCCACGAAGGCATGCGCAAGTGAAGTTCAAAATCGGCTTTCTTCTCAGGTTTTACATGGATACGAACTTTGCCATCCCACGGCAATTCAGATTCAATTTTGATCTTCACAGGGACGCCGATATCCAAAGTTGTTTCGCTGCTGATATATTGATGAATCCATAAGCTGTTTTCATCAAACGAGTAGATGTATTTCCCCAAATCCGCGAAGGTGCGTGAAAGATTCGACGGGCAACAGGGAACGATATACCAGCCCTGGCGCGTCATGCCGCTGTCAAGTACCCATTTTATATACCAATGATAAATAGACACGCTTCGCAGTCAGG
>CAZIYY010000288.1:0-3148 GCA_964543585.1 uncultured Anaerolinea sp.
TTTTGCCATGAGTTTTCTACTTTTCACTGGTATCATTTTACGGGAGGGTTACCCGCCCAATTCGCTTTTGCCTTGCTGGTCCCTTGCGATGATTGATTTCGCTATCCATTTTCTGCATACTGATTTTGGAAGTATTTGTGCAAGTAATACTTGAAATCGTAAGAATTCAATAATCTCTAGGCAAGGATTGTTTAAGATGTTCGAGCTACGATGTAACAGTCGAGCAATACAAACACCTTAAAAGGAGATTTAGAAATGAAGAACCTCAAGCTAATTCATCAATTCGGTGCCCGCTTTTTATTGACAGCGGCGTTTTTGCTTTCGTTGGTCGCGGGTTTCACCGTCCCTGCGGCAGCCGCGCCACTCAATGGATTCGGCGCAGTGTACACGTCAACCAACGCCAGCAGCGGAAATGAAGTACTGGTTTTCAACCGCGCAGTAGATGGGAGTCTTGCCTTTCAGGGCTCATACTCCACCGGCGGTTTGGGCGATAATGCCAGCCTTGGCTCCCAGAATGCTGTAATCATCAGCCAGAATAATCATTGGTTGTTTACCGTAGATGCAGGCAGCCATCAAATCTCAACATTTGCGGTTGCTTCAAAGGGCTTGACGCTGGTCAACGTGGCCGACTCGGGCGGCGTTCGACCGGTCAGCTTGACCACATACAAGGATTGGTTGTATGTACTCAACGCTGGTGGCAGCGGGAACATTGAGGGCTTCGTGATCGGATCGGATGGATCGTTATCACCGATAGCTGGTTCAGTCCAGCCCGTCAGCAATGGTGGCGCTGGAGCAGCTCCAGGACTGGCAGAAATTGCCTTCAATTCAGATGGCACGGCCTTGGTGGTAACTGAAAAGACAACCAATCTGCTCGATACCTATCAAGTTGTGAATGGCGTTGCGGGTGCGCCTGTGACGCATCCTTCTGCCGGTGCGACACCCTTTGGGTTCGCGTTTGACCGTCACAATCATGCCGTGGTTTCGGAAGCCTCCGGCTCGGTCTCATCCTATCAAGTGGATGGCAATGGCTTCAGTGTCATTAGCCCGGCGGTTGTGAACACTCAGGTGGCGGCGTGTTGGATCGCCATTTCCAATAATGGCAAGTTTGCCTACACCACCAATGCGGGCAGTGGCTCAATCTCCAGTTACAAAATCGCCGACGACGGGTCCTTGTCGCTACTGAATGCAACCGCGGGTCTGACCGGCGCTGGCAGTTCGCCGGTTGACATGGCGTTCAGCAACAATGGCAGCTTTCTGTATGCATTGGGAAATGGCGCGCACACCATCACGATTTTCCAAATGGGCGCAGATGGAAGCTTGAACAAGTTGGGCGCAATGAGTGTTCCGGTTGGTATTGCCGGGCTCGCTGCCCAATAATTCTGAAACACAAGATCAGATAACTTCACCAGCAATTGGCTCGACAAAAACAAGGTCAGCGAGGAGAATCGGCTGACCTTGTTTCTTTTAAAGGGCAGGCTGGTTCTACTCCAATTCGCCCCACCGACGAATCCCCGTCGAGACTTATGGCAGGTCCCTCTCCCAAATACACCATGGATTCTAGAAATAATTATTCCATTTTTCTCTTGCGTATTTAGGGAAGGTGTCCGAAGGACAGTGGGGTCTCGTGCGCCGCCCAATTCGCTTTTGCCTTGTTTGCTCTTCTCGCATCATAATTTTTGTATTTCTTGTAATTTTTTTATATCGAGTCCCCATTTTTTATACAATTTGTTTTTGTGTTTTTCCAACATTTGAGTAAAAATTTCTTTAGGATTCATTTCTTTCTGCGAAATAGCGTAATATACATAAACTAAACTTGCGCTTAATAGTGGAACAAAATAATCGAATATATTTTGAATGCCCTGAGCAAGATTTGTCTTTGCATAATAATAACTAATATTAATAACAACAAATACTACAAATCCTACCAACATCGATATTTTTGTATTCCGAATTGCAACCATATCCAGTCGGTGTTTCATATTACCTAACATTGACAAGGCAATATCTGCTTTTGGAAACAAAGATTTGCTATTTTGTTCAATCAGTAAATCCATCGCCTTAAGCTGAACAATCAATTCTTCTATTTGGCTTGTTTTAGGGTTCGCGTTTTTTATCAAGCGACTAAGCAAATCGCCGAAAAACTCCATGGGCAAAACATCATGATTCATCTGTAGCTCTTGCCAAAAATCTCGTAAAACAATTTCAAGTGATGCAAAATTCAGTTCAGACCAATTAGGCAAACTTCTAAGTCTACCCTTTTTATCAAGCAAATCACCCGCCAAGTCTCTTAGACGAGATGTCCAGATTTCTCGTCTGGGCTCCAGATTTATTAAATCTAATACCCACTGTTTTAGGCTTTCAATTTCTGGTGTTTGGTTTGTCTTTTGAATTACGACTATTCCCTCTGCAAAACCCAATAAAGCGACATCATCCAGCGAAAGCGCTTCTAAAGCTCTGTCAGGTCTTCCTTTTTGACGCCGTAAACCATCTAGAAATTTTCTCACTAATTCAGAGTTTTTTTCGCCCGCACCTGTTGCGATCTGGAATCCCATGCCAGCCACTTCCGGGTAACCTCCATAAGTGGCATCCCAAACTATTTTGCCTAAAAAATCCGCTAAACCGGTTTCTTGAGCAACGTCGGTATTACAAATTCGAAGCGCAAATGCCAAAGAATGCACAGGGCTTTTCGATATCACTTTCCTTATTGCATCAATTAAGACTTGCCGAGATTCGCTTGCAAATTGACTGCCAATCATAAAAACCACTTTCTTCCACGCATTGTTCCAACAGTAATAATATTGCTATTCCAATTCTCTACTGATTTTAAATTCCCCAATAAACGAGCTATCAATCTCGAATAACCAATCGTTATTGGCTCTGTTGCGGGAAAGAAACTGCGCCATGACATATATGTGAAATGATAAATTTGCCTGAGCAAATAAGTCATATCACGAAAATCTGACTCCGGATGTAATTCAACTAACAAGGGTCTCGGAATTCCTTGGAACGAAGTCTTTATATCAGTTGGTCCAGTAAGATGCAACAAGCCTCTAGAATCGTCTAACTGCAACGCTATACCTCGTTTAGGCACTCGGTAACCCTCCCGTAAAATGATACCAGTGAAAAGTAGAAAACTCGTGGCAAAATA
>CAZIYY010000289.1:0-3136 GCA_964543585.1 uncultured Anaerolinea sp.
AAACGGCTTTATCCTGTCTCAATTGTAAAAAATTCAAGTTAGTGAGGTACTAGAAGTTTTTTTGCCATAGTTGCTTGACTTTTGTATTCAGATCGTTATAATGTTCCTCAGTGAATGATGTTTTTTGCGTTTTAGGTTGAGGAGTACCGAATCATATATCATTTATGGCAAATGCCAGATATAAGCTGTTACGTTGAAGACGTCAACCAAGTACCTAGTTAGCCCGCAATCAATAATGAAAGTTGCTAGACGAGTATTGTACAGATAAACTTCTAGAAGAAAAGGAAATAAATCATGGAGTATAAAAACAACATCACATCAATTCCCCAATACAGCTTAGGTAAAATCCTGCTGGTTTGGGCTGCCGCCGCGATTCCTATGGGCATTCTAGGGTGGATGGTCGCCCCAGCGTTGGCAGTCAATTCAGAAAAGCCAGGCTTCATACGACTGGCTGTGCTTACGGTTGGATTGGTATGGCAATTTGTTTTGATAGTATTTCTGTTGTATCGTGAAACAGGTACACTTCAATGGTCAACGCTCAGACAGCACCTCTGGCTTAATACGCCCCGTTCTCCACAAACGGCCGAGACGCGCGGCCGTTTGTGGTGGTGGCTTGTCCCAGTCTTCCTCCTAACAGCCCTATACGAAATGCTGGTAGGCGGGATATTTGACAAGTTGTGGGTCTCCATATTCCCATTCTTTGCAGAACCACAGGGATTTTCTTTTGCTGCGGCTTTCGGTACGCCAGAAGCAAAGTCTCAATTGGTGGGAGCGTGGAGCATATATGCGCTCTTTATATTTCAAGCCCTGTTCAATACGGTCCTGGGAGAGGAACTCTTATTTCGTGGACTATTGTTGCCGCGCATGGCAGGAACATTTGGCAAATGGGATTGGGTGATGAATGGATTGCTATTTGGTCTCTATCACCTTCACCAACCATGGGTGATCTTCAGTGCAGCAATCGAAGGGATATTGCTTTTTGCCCTACCGAGTCGGTATTTCCATAGTTCGTGGTTTGGGATAATTGCCCATTCTGGGCAAAGCATATACTTTGCTATTCTGCTTTTAGGACTTGTGCTTGGATTAGCATAGAGTGGTAAAACGGCGGCGGGCTAACAAAGCGTTCTCAGAAACAACATCATCAAGAGCCTTCCTGAGATCATCCTCAGACGACTCGTTTTATGCAAATTGACTCTGAATGTCAAGCTCAACGTAAAAAATCAATCAAATTCTTGCAAGTGATTAAACCCAAACAAGGCGTCTTCATATATTGAGGATGCCCTTTCTCGTCGATGCGCCATCTACGCAGAAACGAGTTGGAAGCCGAACTTCTCGGCTTTCTTTTTCAAGTATTTCACCTGTTGCTTTTTGTATTCCTGCTCGTATTCTTCGACACTCAATTCTTCATATTCCACTTGATATTTCAACATGCGATACACGACGCGTGCGATGGCATGTGCAGTTGCCACGGTCGCTTGTCGATTATCCAGCCGCGCTCTCAGACGCCGATAACGCGATCCAAATACACAGTCTGCTCCCTTCACCGATTGCGCCGCCATTCGAAATGCCTGCCCTGCGCGGTTCTTCGTTTTCAAGGTCTTGTTTTTCAAGACTTTTCCTCCCGATATTTCATGCTTTGGCGCCAAGCCCAACCAGGAACAGAAGTGCTTTTCACTTGGAAACTTGCTCATATCCGTCCCCACTTCCATGATGACCGTCTGCGCCAGCGATACGCCAAAGCCATCCACCACACTCAAATCCACGCCGCTGATGCGCTTCAGATGTTGGCGGATTTCTTCTTTATTCTCGGGCGCATTCTTGCTGTGCGAGTTGCGCTTCTTCGACGATAACGGCTTCACTGCCCCAGCTTCCCAGCCTGGACGGGTCAGCGCGTACATCCGCTCGATCTCCACATCGCAACTCTCCACCTGCTTTGTGTAAAAATCATATAACTCCCGCGATTGCTTCAACACATACAGGTGTTCTGCGCGCCACGTCCCCGTCAAGGCTTTGCCGATTTCCTCCACGCTTTTCTTGCATTGCCGATTCCGCAACTCTGCCAACTTCTGCGGGTCGCGCTCCCCTGCCACGATCGCACGAATGATCGCCTGCCCGGTGTCGCCTGTCACATCGCTTAACGCTTGCGACAATTGCACATTCATCTGCAACAAGGCTTTCTGCATATGCAACACATGCGGCGCTCTATGCTCCAACAACTGTCCGCGATGACGAAGCAAGGTGCGTAACGCCGCCAACTCTCCTGCGGGTCGAAACGAGCTTTCCAACAATCCATAATTGTGCAGGGTTTGGATCCACTGTGCGTCTATGATGTCGCTCTTGCGCCCCGGCACTCTCCGCAAGGACCGCGAACTGATTAACAGACATTCAAAGCCCTGCCGTTCCAACTCTTCAAACAGCGGAATCCAATATACGCCCGTGCTTTCCATCGCAACAGTCTTGATTTTGTGTTCTTTCAGCCACTTCCCAATGTTCTGCAAGTCCACGGTGTAATTCCCAAACGCCCGCACGATCTGCGTCCTTTCGTCTTGCGATACACATGCCACGATTTCCTCTGCGCCGATGTCCACACCTGCCGCATTTGGATTTACTTGACTTACCCCTGCGAATGGACGCGCTTCCTCCACGCCCAACGTGCGCTTGCTTTTCTTTCTCATTTCTTTTTTCTCCTTTTCATTGAATATTAGCAAGCTCGGTCATTCGAGAGGATTAGCTTTCTCAACAGGGTCGCTTCTTCCCAAATTCACAGCGGGTCTTTTGCGCCACCAGTATTTAAATCAATTTGACCGACCACCATGGTGCACTGCGGGACTGCGCCTTCTTTCTGCGCGTCTCCATTGCTTATGTTCGGCTTATTCGCTTGCCTTTTGGAGTATACTTTTCTTGTTGTCGAAACATGCGCCCCTGTTTCTCTCGTATAAAATGATGATCCCATCTTTGAGGGTGCACTGGACAGGTGGGATTCGTCGCCATTTTCGAGCATTTTTCTGGCTTCGAGTTTTTCCTGCTCCCAAACAGAATCTTGTCCCACCCACAAGCCACTAACGCACACCGTTGGGTGGGCGCTAAGCACACACTTAATCATCACAATGATACTGGCTCGGGCAATTTGTTGATT
>CAZIYY010000290.1:0-3091 GCA_964543585.1 uncultured Anaerolinea sp.
ATCACTACACCTTAAACTAACCTGTTTTCAACTCTAAAATGTCTTATCCACTATATAGTGTTCAGCCGTATGACTGGGGGAGTGCGATGTTCACACCGCACGAAAACAAATAATCAGTGCTCATCTGGGCAAGCAGCTTAATCTCTGTCCTATTTTCTATCTCTGCCTCATCTCTTCTTCCACTCAGGCTCATAAAACGGCTGGTTTCGATACGCCCTTCGCAAAGAATGCTCAGGGCTACTCAACCAGCGGCAATTACCATTTACCAATTACTATCAACAATTCTCCAATCTCTAATTCTCTATTTCTTCTTCCACTTCAGGCTCGTAAAACGGAAGTTTCACCACCTTCGCAGGCGCGTGTTGACAGTGATCTTCCACCGTGATCTCCATCAGCCCAAATCATGCGCGCTCACAAGATGGCGCTTATGCCTTCTCTACAGCTCCCATCACATAACTTGCGATGCGCCACATTCAACGCGCGTACCTGACATGTCTCATGCGCGGCTCCTTGTTCCGAATGATATTACTCTGCCTTCAGTCCCAACTCAGGGATGGGCGGTATTTTTCCGCTATACAACCAGTTGTCGAAGAATTCCCGTAAGTCTTTTCCGCTTACTTCTTCCGCGATGGCAATAAAGTCATCTGTTGAGGCGTTGCCGCCTTGATAGCGCTCGTGATACGTTCGCAGGATTTCGAAGAAGACTTCATCGCCAACCTCAAGTCTTAATGCGTGCAGGGTAAGTCCACCCCAGATGTATACTCCGCCATTGAATAGATCATCGGCAGACGGATTGCCCGGCGGCGTGACGTATTCACGGTATAGCAACAAATCTTTATATTGGGACTTCACCCATTCATCCAGAGCCTCGCGCCCATCCGTATGTTCGATCCATAGACCCTGGGCATAAGTGGCGAAGCCTTCGTTGAGCCAGATTTCGCTCCAATCCGCAACGCTGACGCTATCCCCAAACCACTGATGCGCGAGCTCGTGCGCGACGACAGATTCCGTGCCTGCCACATCCTTGACGTCAATCATGTCAATGCCGTAGATGGATAGGGTCTGGTTTTCCAGCGCCGCGCCGAATTCGGTATTCAACACGAGCGAGCCATATACTTCAAAGGGATAGGGTCCGAACAACCCGCCGAAATACGCGAGCATTTCGCCCTGCCGCGCAAAGGGTTTGCGTACTTCCTCGGACAGATCCGTTGCAAAGTAATTTCGTATCGGAATGCCGTCCTCTGATTGCATCGTTTCAACGTCGAACTCGGCAATATCGATGGTGGCGAGATAACTTGCCATCGGGTCGCGCGCTTCGAAGAGGAACGTGTTGGTATTGCCGTTGTCGGTTGTTTCAGTTAACACCCCGTTCGCGGCAACTTCAAACGGCTCAGGCACGGTCACGCGGAAAGTGAAAGAGGCCTTGTCCAACGGATGATCGTTCACGGGGTAATAACTTGCAGAGCCATCCGGTTCGCTCAAGACAAAACTGCCGCCTTCGAAAGTCACCCAGCCGGTTTGAAAAGGAAGAGCCTGTGAAACCAACTTTTTCGGCGAGCCGGAATATTGAATCGTCACTGTAAAAGATTCGTTTTCCGCGAACAGCGTGGAGGGCGTAATGGTCAACTCCTGTCCGTTGCGCTCGAAGCGCGCGGCTTCCTCATTTACCGTGATGCCTGAAATCTCAAAGCCGATAAAATCCAGATTGAAACTGCTCAAGGCCTGGGTCGTTTTTGCCTCAATGGTCGTCATCGCCGTGAGATCGCTGGTTGACACGTTATTGACCGTTATATCCAGCGTATAGTGTTCAACGTCATAACCGCCGTTACCGAATTCGGGGTAGAGCGAATCGCCCAGCCCGGATGAACCAGCGTGCGGGTCAATTGGCTGCGCGGATTCGACAGGCTTGGCTGTCGCTGTAGAATCTGGCTTTGCCACCGTTGGAGGCGGCGTCGCAGTTGGGGTCCCAGTGAATTGATTGCAAGCCAGAATTGCGGATGCGATCAAAAGAAAAGCAAGAATCGCCTGCATGGGTTGTTGATTTTTCATCATTGCCTCCTTGTTGTTTAAGCCAGTATAACATGGCGGGACAATGCGCGCGCAAGCCCATCATGCAGGCGAACACGCTGAATATGAAAAGGTCCTGGATGAAAGCAGGCTAAGTTCCCATGCCATCTCTTCCTTTCCTTTGACCGCGAAGCGTTCAGGATCGGTTTGTTCGGCGATATATAACGACCCCGATTAGGAAGCTGTAACACTTAAGGGCCGTGCCATTCATGCCCATCAATTGAATTGTGATACATGACAGGATGTCGTTATACAAAAAAATGAAGGGCGACATCCTTTTTTGTGTTAAGGGCGGATGGGGGAAATGACGCAAAAAGAGGGCAATCTCTCGTGTTCTTGTTTCTTAGGACGCTGTGTTGGGCGTTCTTAAACCTTTACAAACCAAAAAGATATATGGAACCGTTATCGCCACCAACCGCCAACTCCCTTCCATCAGAGGAAACTGCCATTGTATAAATAGGGGTATATAGATTCTTATGCAATACTTCTTCGCATTTTTCACTGTTCCATAAGCGAAGTGTGCCATCAACACTGCAAGACGCCACTAAGTTTGACTTCGGTATAAAAGATACACCTGTTATTAAGCCCTGATGTCCTTCCATAATTTTCACACCCTTAGGCTCGATATTCGATGGATCGCTAATGTCCCATCTGTGAATTGTGCAATCATGACTACCGCTTAACAGGAATTTTTCGTTAGGTGACAATGAAATACAAGTTACATCTGCTTTGTGTCCTCCCATATATTCAAATGTTCGACTCATCACTTCATCTTCTTCACCTAAAACGAGCATTTGCGTGCCCTTTCTTACGCCCTTAGGTGAACCACCAAACACCCGAATAATACCTCCGTTATCCATGTTCAGTATATAAATAGATTTTCCACTATTGGTGATGATAAGATCACGTTTTTCTGCAAGAATTAATCTTGTCCCAAATAAGGGTAATTCTTGGGACGGAAAGTCTGTGTGGTGTCACCGCACTTAAAGGTGGTTAGTTTGCCCATTGTTGGGCCAGTTGAAGC
>CAZIYY010000291.1:0-2953 GCA_964543585.1 uncultured Anaerolinea sp.
CCACTGGACTATGGGCAGAATCCAACATCGGAGGCTTTTGGGGTCCCGAGTTACGCGCGGCTGGCTACGACGGTTTATGGATCACAGGCAAAGCGTCAGAGCCAATCTATCTTTGGTTAAACGAGGGCAGGCTCGAGGTCAGGAACGGGGCGCATTTGTGGGGTCAGAATACGTACGCGACGCAGGATAAAGTCAAGGAGGAAGTCGGAGAAAAATCCGCAAGAGTCTGCGTGATCGGACAAGCAGGGGAGAAGCAGGTTTTGTTTGCGTCCATCATGTGCGATCATGGGCGCATGGCGGGGCGCACGGGCATGGGCGCGGTGATGGGCGCGAAGAATCTCAAAGCGATTGCTGTGCGCGGCATAAATGAAATCCCAGTGTTTGATCTCTCAAAATATAAGGCGTTGCGCTCGGAATCGAATCGCAGATTGCATGATGATAATGAGGCGAAAATTTTGCGCGAAGTTGGCACGGGAGGCGCGGCAAATTACGCTGAGTATCTCGGCGCGATGCCAGTGAAATATTATTCGCGCGGCTCGTTTGAAAACATTGATAGTGTTTCAGGCGCAAAGATGACCGAAACAATTCTTACTAGTCGCAGCGCCTGTCAAGGATGTGTGATTGCGTGTGGACGCGTTGTGAAATTGCCAGGTGATTCGATGAAGCGCAAGGGACCTGAACACGAAACGATGGTCGGCTTCGGCGCAAATTTGTTAAACGATAGTCTTGAAGCGATTGTTGATCTGGGTGAGTTGTGTGATCGTTATGGCATGGACACGATCAGCGCGAGCAACACAATTGGACTTGCTTTTCTTTTGTTTGAAAAAGGAATCGTCACTGAGAAAGATACAGGCGGCATTGTCCTGAAATGGGGCGACGTGGACGCGATAAAGCATTTGGTGCATTCGATAGGTTCAGGCGAAGGGATCGGTGATCTGCTCGCGCAAGGCTCGCGTCAGTTTGCCGCGCGCTTTAGCGCGGAGGAAGAAGCCGTGCAAGTGAATGGACTCGAAGTCGCGTACCATGACCCGCGCGGGGTTTCAGGCATGGCTTTATCCTATGCTACCTCTCCGCGCGGTGCGTGCCATAACCAATCAGATTATTTCTTTGTAGATTGGGGACATACACAAGAGCAAATTGGCATCGAGTTTTTCTCGCGGCACGCCCAGGCAGAGAAAGCCGCCAATGTTGCAAAGCATCAGGATTGGCGCACGATTTTCAATGCAGTTGTGATGTGTATCTTTGCAAATGTTGAACCAGATGTACAGGTCAAATTAATCAACGCGGCATGTGGACTCGATTGGACGGTTGAAGACATGATGACAGCAGGCGAGCGCGCCTGGAACCTCAAGCGCGCCATTAATAATCACATGGGACTCACGCGCGCCAACGATAAACTCCCCAAAGCCCTGCTTGAACCATTCCCTGATGGCGGCTCGGCTGGGTTTGTTCCTGATTTCGATGCGATGTTAAATGCCTACTACGAAGCGCGCCGTTGGGATATGGAAACCGGCAAGCCCTCGCGGGAGAAGTTGTTGGAGTTGGGGTTGGATGATGTGGTGGAGGATTTGTGGGGGTAACGCTCGTATTCAACCAAATGCAGGTGGACTATAAAACATCGATCGTACTGTTTTGGATTTGGTCAGCATTATCGCGCCAAATAGCCTGCTAACCTATCCGGCAAGTTGCTCCAGTTTAATTTTGAAGCCGAGTTGTTTGAGCACAATTACACCATCTTCTGCTCCCCAATGCTCGACGATCTTGCCGTTTGCGATGCGCACAATATAAATTGCCGTGAGATCAATCCGCTTGCCGGTTGGTGGTATACCCCAGAAATTGCCGGTGTGTATGCCGGTTATCCTCACGCGCGCTGTCACCTTGTCGCCTTCGGCAACCAAGTCCTCGATAGTGGTGGAATAATCCGGCATGCCAAGGAGCGTGGTCTGATGCACGGTCCTTGCGCCTTCCAGCCCGGATGGCATGCCGCCTGTAATCGTAGGTGTGAGCACATCGATAGCTACAACTTCGGCAAGGGCGTTATAGTCGCATTGGTTATATGCTTCCTGATACCTGCGGACGATGTTTTTATTTTCTTCGAGGGACATGGTTACTCCGAGTGAAATATTAATGCAGTTTCCTGCGATGGCTGGTTAATGGGATGAGTATATTCCTTCGTAGTCCATCCAAAACTACTTACCTTGTTCATCATTATCATCGCGTACCTGAAATAACGTAATTTGCATGCCGTCGGGGTCCTGGAGCCGCACGTTATGATCACCCCATGGTGTAATGATGGGCGGATGAACTAATGTCGCCCCATGCGCGAGTAAGCGCTCCATCGTCGCCTTCAGGTCGGGCACTTGAAGCGCAAACCGAATCTGCCCGCTGATGCGTTGCCCCGCTTCGATTTGGTCAATCGTCTGCGCCTGGGCTTCGTCAAAAATCTCCAGGGTGGCATTGCCCATGTTGAGCATCAACGCTTGACCTCCATTGTTATTCCAAATTGCGGCGGGTTCAATTCCGAGTCCGTCGCAATAGAATTTTACCGAACGTTCATAATCACTGCTTGTGAGCGCGACGCGCAATTCGAGGATAGGATGGTTTGAGTTGGGTATAGACATGTTAGATAGTGAGCCTTTCGTAATTATGAGCGAGCCGTTTACGCGTTCATCAAACGCTCGTACCCGGAACTCTGAACTGTTCTCGCATAATCAAACTCGACCACAGCGTAAATCCCAAAATTGCCAATCCCGTTAACCCATCCGTCACAATGAAGAGGTGCATTTTCGCCGAAAATTCAGACATGGATCCATATAGATAATGCGCCAGGCTGGATAATCCACAAAATGAGTAATATACCAAACTCATATAGGACAACCAAAACCACTGGTTCTTATATAACCTTTGGTGCTAGTTGAGTCATGGGGTATCCTCAAGGGTGCTGAAACCTAAC
>CAZIYY010000292.1:0-2933 GCA_964543585.1 uncultured Anaerolinea sp.
GCATGTTGAGGTTGTTATCCTGTGAAACTTGAATTTCAAAACACTCTCTAAGACTCTTTGGAGGGTTTCCTTGACTCCCAGGAGTTTTACAGCGCACCTGTCCCTTTGATACTCACAACAGGTTGGGACGCCGCTCACTCCTTCAAAATCTCCTCTTATGAATCAAAAAACCATCTCAGATGATTCGGCGAAGAAACGAGCGAGGAGCGCGGGGCATTGCACTGAGCCTGTCGAAGTGTGCAAGCCGAAGCCTGACATGGCAGTCTCAGAATAATATGCAAGCCCTTTGCCCGCTGGATTTAAACAATAAACCCCAAAGGCATAAATCTCTGGGGTCTAATCTCTAATTCTCTAATTTCTAATTTTCTTCCCCCTACGCCGTCTCCAAATACCTCTCGATCTCATAATCTGTGACGTGAATGCGATACTCATCCCACTCTTCCCATTTTGCGCGGGAGAAGGCATCGTAGGTCACTTCACCGAGCGCGGACTTGATGACTTCATCCTTATCCAATTCGGTAAGAGCCTCAGCCAGCGAGCCTGGCAGTTCCTTGACGCCTAGCTTGGCGCGCTCTTCCTGCTCGAGGTGATACAGGTTGATGTTGTTGAGCGGCTTCGGCGCCTCGAGTTTATTGTCAATGCCATCCAGCGCAGCGGCGAGCATGACCGTGAACGCCAGATACGGATTCGAGGACGGGTCTGGGAAACGCAATTCCGCGCGCACGGCTTTGTCGCGTCCCTCCGTGTAGCGCGGGATGCGGATCAACGCCGAGCGATTCTGTTGCGCCCAGCCGATGTACACGGGCGCTTCATAACCAGGCACCAAACGCTTGTATGAATTGACTGTCGGCGCGACGACTGCCGCGAGCGCGCGGGCGTGAGCCAACTGTCCCGCAATGAACGCGTAGGCGGTCTTCGAGAGATGCGCTTCGTCTTTCGCGTCGAAGAAAAGGTTCTCGCCCTTGCTGTCGAAGAGACTTTGGTGACAGTGCATGCCAGAGCCGTTAATGCCGAAGACAGGCTTGGGCATGAAAGAGGCGGTCAGTCCGTGCTGCGCGGCGATTGCTTTCACGGTGTACTTTAAAGTCAGCACGTTGTCCGCAGTTTTGAGCGCATTGGCATAACGAAAATCTATTTCGTGCTGGCCCAGCGCAACTTCATGATGACCCACTTCCACGTCGAGTCCCATTGCGTCGAGCGCGTCCATCAACGCCGTGCGAACGACGACCGCTTCATCGAACGATGAGAAATCAAAGTAGCCGCCCGTGTCATGCGGAACGGGATGGACGCCGTGTCCGTTCTCGCCCTTAAAGAGGAAGAACTCAGGCTCGGGCCCGATGTTCAGAGTCCAACCGCGCTCTTCGATTTTTTTCAACTGACGCTTCAATGTCCCACGCGGGTCGCCTTCGAAAGGGTCGCCGTGCGGAGTGAAAATATCGCAGAAGATGCGCGCCCGCCGCGACTCCGCCGAAGACCACGGTAGAACCGCGTAGGTATCGGGATCAAGGATCAGGCGCATGTCGCTTTCCTGAATGCGCGCAAAGCCCTCCACAGACGAGCCGTCGAACCACACGCCGTCTTTCAGCGCGTCATCCAGATGGCGCACGGGCATATCCACGCTCTTGACCGCGCCCGTCACATCTGAGAATTGCAGTGCAATGAACTTAACCTTATCCTCCTTCACTTTCTTGATCAATTCCTTACTATCCATTTTTACTTACTCCTTTCAAAAAATAAATTTTCCAACTGCATGATGCAGATATTGGACTATGTCATTACGATGATGGCTGGTGGTCGAGTAGGGCGAGTGATTTTCTCGACTGTATCGAGACCCAGCCCGAAGCATCTCCCTTACTAATATTTTGTATGTTAGTCGTCGCCGTCGGGGACGGCCTGCAATGGTTCTGTCTTGACCTTCACCGGCTCTGTCTTGACCTTGACCTGCCGCGCGCTATTGATAAATACCACCGACCCGATAATGATGCCCGCGGCAACCAGCGTCCGCGCCGTGAGCGACTCCTGCAAAAACAAGTTCCCAAGCAGTACCGCCACCAGCGGATTCACATACGCATATGTTGCCACAAGCGAAATCGGCGCGTTCTGTAATAGCCAGATGTAAGCAACGAAGCCGATCATCGAACCGAAGGCAATGAGATATGCCAGCGCAATCCACGAGGCGCTTGAAACCTGCGTGAGATGAAACGACTTCCATTCGCCGAATGCAAAACTCACAATAAAAATCGGTATGCTTCCCGCAAGCATCTCTCCGCCGGTCATCATCAACGCTGACTTCGGCAACTCCGCGCTTCGGCTGTAGATTGAGCCAAGCGACCACAGGAACGCGGCAGTCACAAGGACCAACGTGCCTAACACGTCAAACTGAAATTTGCCTGTCAATTCGGAGGGCCCAATGAGCAGGTAAATGCCTCCGAACCCAATGATCAACCCGACGATGGCGCGCCATGAAGGTTTGACCCCGCCCGGGCGAATTGCCTCGATGACGACCAGCCATAGAGGGACAGTTCCGATAATCAAAGCGGCAACACCCGATGCTATTCTTTGTTCGGCAAAAGCAACCAGCGAGTTGCCGCCGAGCAACAATAATGTGCCGATGATCGCGAGTGACTTCCATTGACTGCGCGTCGGCATTTCATCTCCTGCCGCGCGCCGCCATATTACTAATATCAAGCCAGAGGTCAGAAATCGAAACCCGGCATGCAGGAACGGGGGAATCGTCTCAACAGCAAAACGAATCCCAAGATACGTCGAACCCCAAACGATATAAAGCGCTATCAATGCCATCCAGATTTTTGTTTTCATTTTTTCCTTTTATATTGTCATCCGATGGTCGAGTAGTGGCGCCTCGGCGCCATGTACCGGTGTCAAGTACCCATTTTATATACCAATGATAAATAGACACGCTTCGCAGTCAG
>CAZIYY010000293.1:0-2923 GCA_964543585.1 uncultured Anaerolinea sp.
TGACTGCGAAGCGTGTCTATTTATCATTGGTATATAAAATGGGTACTTGACAGAATCAAGGGAAAATCATTGAGGCTTTTGAAGATGCAGACAAACAATTCATTAAGCTATGCAAAAGCAACGTGCTTAGACAAGCAGTAAAGTCACAGCCTTTAGCAAGAATCCCTAGTCTAGAAAAATTCGCAACTGCTTTACCACAAACACTAGATGATGATGGTTTACTTGAAATTCTCGAACAACGCTTTCGAGACGACTGGTCGAACTTATCAAAATCACAAATTACTTCTGCTGCTCGACTTTATAGAAAGTGTTTAGATAAGTCATTGGCTAGTAGAGCCAACCAACTTCCCGAAACATCTATTCGAATATTAACACGGATTGAAACTAACGTTGAAGAACTCAAGGAAATCACAAAGAAGCTTGTTGCTATTCACAACAAATCAGAGAAGCCCAAAAAGGCTGATTACAAAAAATACTTAAACGATATTATAGAGAAACAAAGTTTATGGCAAAAGAAATACACGCAAATGTTTGCCAACTTTGACCAACTAACCTTATATGCACAAGTAGTTGAATCTGAAGAGGCATATAAACCACTAACAACCCTAATAAACAAAACCCCAAAACTGATTATTTTAGGGGTGGCTGGATCAGGTAAAACAACAACCCTATCCAAGATGGCTTTGGATAGTGCTAAAAAAGCCCTAAAGAAAAGCAGAGGCGCTTTTATTCCAATTCTGCTTCACCTACGGAATTATCGAGGATCACTTAATGAATTGTTCGAGGGTCAACTGAAACCTTGGGGAATTAATATCGAATGTTTCGAGGATGATCTTGCACGTGGCAAGTTTTTATTAATTTTTGATGGCATTAATGAAATACCTCCTGATCAAAAAGATAATGGCTTGGCAGAATTAAGGGAGCTACTTTCAAATTATGGGAAAAACCGATTTTTATTTACATCGCGAAATGTCGGGTTTCAAAATTCCCAACTGTCCAGTGACGACCAAGCATCTGTTCCAGCCTGCGAGATTCAGCCATTACACAAAGATCAAATTATAGATTACACAAAACGGTATTTAGGCGCTAAAGTCGCAGGTAAACTAATTACACAACTTGGAATTAATGACCCAGATATTTGGAGAAGTGAAAGATCTCTTGCTCAACTAGTGCGTATACCGTTAAGGCTTCAAATGTTAATAACGCTATTCAAGAAAACGGAACGCGTCCCTCGCAACGAGGGTGAGCTTATGCTCCAGTTTGTTGACGAAATCCTATTGCACGAACCGACAAAAGCAGCAGGCATATTTTCTCCAAAAATAAAAAAGGATATCCTTTCCACAATAGCCTTTGCTATGCACGAGGAAGGATTGACTGGGGATGCTCCAAAACGATATATACATCAGGTATTCATGAAAAGAATACCTGAATTAATACAACCATTTGAAACTCAGAAAGCCGAGGACTTGTGGCAAGAATTAAAGAAGAATCATCTTCTTGTTGAAGAAGATGAAATGGTGTCATGGCCTCACCCACTCTTTCAAGAGTTGTTCGTGGGATTAAATTTGCGCGATCTCTGTTTTGACGATTTATGGCAATCAAGGTATGTTGAAATTGAAACAAGGTTTGATGAAATTAGAGTAAAGTCAAAATGGGATCGGGATTTTGAAGCAGGTACAACCATGTTGGGTATTGTGCCTGAAAAATATCGTCCAGAGGCTTTGGTTGCAATAGGCTTTTACAATCCATCACTTGCTTATGAAGCATATCGCAAGATGGAGCCTGAGTTCAACTTGGATTTACCAAGGGAATTCCTACAAAGAGGACTATTTTATCTGAGGTCACCACGGAGAGGAAAAGAACATAGAAATCTAGTTAGGACAATATCCAAAACGGGCGTTGACGAATTATGTTTAACACTTACTGACATAGCTAATGATTGTCTTTCATGGGAAGGAAGAGAACAAGCCTTATATGAAATATGGTCGCATTGCAAAGGAGGACAAATTGATTTACTACAATTCTTACAAATGCGAGCAGGGCAGGATTCTGCGACGCAAGTTCGAATAACAGCATTATCTTTTCTAATGAGGCTTAAACAAAGCTGGGATATCGTAATTCCATTCACACTTACCAGATTATTACTTGAGCCAGAAGATTTCGAACAAAAAGTTCGAAAATTAATTACCGCAGAATCAACACAATTTGCTTTATTTTCGAAAACCTTGATTGAGACATCATTATCTCAGAATTCAGACTTGCAACATCGCTTAAGGACTGTTTGGATGTTGGGAGAATTTCTTCCTGCCAATGCTTCTGCGAAATCTACTCTTGTAAGTGTCATCAAAGGTACAACCAACAAATTAGAATTAAGAAAAGAGGCTATTCAAGCTCTAAAAGGTTTCAAGTCTACACACGCTATAAACTTTTTAGGTGACTTATCACATAATGAGAAAGATAGTCAATTGCGCAGAGAAGCTATCTTTACTTTGACCGCATACAATGATAAGAAAACATTGACATATATATTATCTGCATTGAAAGATTCAGATCTATCGGTAGTCGACGCATCAATTGATTCTTTAGCACGGCTTGCTGAAAAACTTTCTGTAATTGAGAAACTAAAGGATTATTGCGGGAAAAACGATCTTGTTTTGAGGCAACGATCTATAAAAGCTTTATCTAAGATTTGTTTGTATAGCAATTCAGATATTGGCAATGCTTCTGCTAAGATACTTCGCGAATTCAGAAGCATTTCAGACAAAATTGCTCTTAGGAATATAGCTATTGCCTTAAAGGGTTACTACCCTTCAGATAGTGCAGAAGTAGCAAGGCGATTGTATTCAATCTCATCAATTGAGGAGCAACAAGTGTAATGCACCCCAAAATTTGGACAGTAGGACTAAACAAGATAAACTACTGT
>CAZIYY010000294.1:0-2899 GCA_964543585.1 uncultured Anaerolinea sp.
CGGATTTCACCGATTTGCACGAATTTTTTAAAAAGCAATCCGCGATAATCCGTGTAATTCGTGACTGAGGCTCTTGTTTCTTCCGCTTTGAGTAGCGACGTTTTTCCGCTGTAGATATACTCGCCATGACATGAAATAGTGTTATGAACTTCCCAACTATTTTCTCCATCACCGAAGACGAGATAGACCTGAACGACCTGCTCGCAAAGATCACGTTGACAAGCACGGGCGCGGCGGCGATCTTTACCGGCATGGTGCGCGGCATTACAGCGCGCGATGATCCTCATGCGACTTCATTTCTTGAATACGAAGCTTATATCCCGATGGCTGAGGCGAAGATGAAACAGGTCGCGGATGAGATCCGTGAGAGATGGCCCGTTGTTGAAGGCATTGCCATCGTCCAGCGCATTGGCAAACTTTATCCAAAGACGCCAACCGTTTTGATTGCATGCGCAGCCGCGCATCGCGATACGGGAGTCTTTGAAGCCGCGCGTTATGGGATTGACCGTTTGAAAGAGATCGTTCCCATTTGGAAGAAGGAAGTGAGTCCGGATGGCGAGTTTTGGGTGGAGGGTGAATATATCCCGAAGGCGGGTGAATAGGAAAATGTATCAGCGTGGGTAACGCGTCGAAACGGGAACAGGATTGGACTTGCGCGAAGCGTGAAGCGGGTCTTCATCCATATGAACGTGACGTATGAACATGTCAGGGGTTTTGTATAACGAAGATCTTCTCTGAGAAATGTGAGGAATAAATGGAACGAGTTGTAATTACGGGAATGGGTACGATCAACCCGCTTGGGTTGACTGTCGAAGAAAGTTGGAAGAACGTGATTAATGGCGTTTCAGGAACGGGACCGATCACATTGTTTGATCCCGCTCCATTGAACGTGCATTTTGCCGCGGAGGTGAAAAACTTCGAGCCTGATAAATATATGGACGCGAAGGAAGCGCGGCGGCGGGACCGCTTCGAACAATTTGGCGCGGCGGCCGCGAACGATGCTCTTGCAAATTCAGGGCTTGAGATCACGGAGGCCAACGCCGGCAGGATCGGTGTGCTGGTCTCGTCTGCGATTGGCGGACTTAAATCTTTGCAGGATGCAGTGATCACCAATTTCACTGAAGGACCGCGGCGCGTGAGCCCGTTTCTGATTCCAATGCTGATGCCGAACGGCGCCTCGGGCATGATTGCGATTGATCATCAAATTAAGGGTCCCTGTTTTTCAGTGGCATCTGCGTGCGCTTCCGGTTCAGATGGGATCGGAACTGCATTGTTGATGTTGAAGGCTGGCATGATTGACGCGGCGCTGGCAGGCGCGGCAGAGACGACCATTTGCTCAACAGGGGTAGCGGCATTTGACCGCGTGGGCGCGATGTCGCGTCGGAATGACGATTACTCGATGACGCCCCAGCCCTTCGATAAGAATCGCGATGGCTTGGTGATGGGGGAGGGCGCGGCTGTGCTGGTGCTGGAACGCGAGTCACATGCGAAGGCGCGCGGCGCAAATATTTTGGCTGAACTTGCGGGCTATGGCGCAACTGCGGATGCATTCCACGTGACGGCTCCGCATGAAAAAGGCGAGGGCGGCGCGGCAGCAATGCGGATGGCGCTCGATTCAGCGCAAGCAAACGTGGATGATCTTGGCTACATCAACGCGCACGGCACAGGCACTCCGTTGAACGATCAATCTGAAACGCGCGCTGTCAAAGCCGCGTTCGGTGAAAAGGCTTATGAGATTCCCATCTCTTCAACCAAATCCATGACGGGGCACATGATGGGCGCGACGGGCGCGCTCGAAGCGATCTTCTGCGTGCAGGTAGTGCGGGAAGGAATCCTTCCGCCAACGATTCATTACGAGACTCCCGACCCTGAATGTGACCTGGATTACATCCCAAACAAGGCGCGCGATAAGAAGATCACGCTGGCAATCAGTAACGCGTTTGGTTTTGGCGGGCATAACGCGGTCCTGGCGATACGGAAATATTCGTGATGCCGAACTTTGCGAAGATTCAGAGCCTTCGCAAGATTTGCGAGAGACTAAAAACATGGGCTAGGAAGACCCCTCACCACTGAGTCATGGAGATACAGAGATTCTTTAAAAAGGTTTTCTCCGTGCTTCAGTGTCTCCGTGGTAAAAAAGGTCACTCCCACAGAATTAGCCACTCGCTCTTTTGACTCCGTCTTGTACAGCCCGAAAATGCGTGCTATAATCTGCCGTCGCTCAAAACAAGGAATACATAATCAAAGTAAGGAATAAAGATAATGGCAGACATCATAAAGGCTCTCGAAGCCAAGAAAAATGAAAATATTCCGCAACTCGCGCCCGGCGATACGGTCAGCGTACACGTGAAGATCAAAGAAGGCGAGCGCGAGCGTATTCAGGAATTCAAAGGGACCATCATCCGTTTGCGTAAGGGCGGTACTGAATCGTCCGTCACCGTTCGCCGCATGGCGTCCAACGGCATCGGCGTGGAGCGCACTTTCCTGCTCCGCTCGCCGCGCCTGGATAAGGTCGTGGTCGAACGCCACAGTCAGGTGCGCCGCGCGCAACTCTACTTCATGCGAGGGCGCACAGGCAAATCCGCCCGCCTGAAGCAGAAGTTTGACTAAGACATAAATCAGACCCTAAAGGTTTCCGAAACCTTTAGGGTCTGATTGATTTACAATAGGCACATGAAACCACTGATCGGAATTACGACTCACAATCTAAAAAATGAGTATGGTCAGACGCGGATCGTACTGCAACAAGCCTACGCCAGCTCCATCATGCAGGCGGGAGGCGTTCCGGTTTTGATTCCATCTCTCATTGCGGAAGACGGATGGGAGGCGCTCTATTCCCGCCTGGATGGGATTCTCTTTTCTGGTGGCGGGGACATCGCCCTCGACCATTTTATCGGCG
>CAZIYY010000295.1:0-2876 GCA_964543585.1 uncultured Anaerolinea sp.
CTTAGGATGATTCCGTACGGAATTTACGTGCTAACTTCGGAGAGCAAGGATGGCAGGGTGGCCGCCGCGACGGTCAACTGGGTGACTCAGACGGCGTTCGCGCCGCCTCTGGTTGTGGTGGGGGTGAAGGCTGATTCAGGCGCGCACGCGATCATCAAAGAGACCAAGACCTTCGCGCTGAACATGCTGGGCAAAGATCAGAAGGGACAGGCGTTCACGTTTTTCAAGCCACTCGAACGGGACGGCAATTCCATCGGCGGCGAGCCCTTTCGCAAAGGTTCGTTAGGGGCGCCGATTTTAGAAAAAGCGCCCGCCTTTATCGAATGCGCGTTGGTCAACACAGTTGAGATGGGCGATCACTCGATCTTCGTCGGCGAAGTGAAAGATGCCGGCGTCGCGACACCGCCGGCGGGCCGTCCCGACGATGCGATCTTGGCGATGCGCGATTTGGGCGACAAGGTGTTTTACGGGGGATAAGCGCGCGGTCCCGCGCGCACCGTTCAAGGTTCAAGTGTTCAAAGTTCAAGGTCATTTTTGAAGAACTAAAAGGAGATAAACAATGGCAACAAGCAAATTGAATTTGACCTATCTGGATAGAGACAATGAGGCATCCTCTATCTCTGTCCACGCAACGGCGTTATCGGCCGCAAATTTTGTCGCTCAAGGCATTCTGGCTCAGGCTTTGATCGATGCAATTGCTGATGTAACGCGACTCGTTCTGAGTAAGGATAGTAGAATTGCAATCGAAACAAAATTCTCACCATCTTTGCCAACAAACCAATACGCACAGAGAGGCATCAAATGGCTGGTCCGGGCTACGGATACAAACGGCAACCCAGTCGGTTTCCATATTCCCGGAGCTTACCTCGACCTAGCCGGCCTGTTGGTGGGGGAGAATATGGATTTAACCAGTACAGAGGGTGCGGCTCTCAAGGACGCCATTCAAGATTACGTTCTGAGCAACGACGGTGAGGCGGTCACGGTAGTCGAGATTGTGTACTTGGACTAGCCTATAAAATTGAAAAAATCGAGCAAAGGGGGGGGGAAGTTATCTCCCCCTTTTTTGCGTTGGGGGTGATATGGGCCTTGCTGTCATACCAGATGACTGGGAAAGCGGATACGCTGAATTATGCGTCCTGTGGCCCGATAGCGAGCAGTGGCGTGCCATTCTTAGGGGGCAGCTGGCTGCTCCGAATGGGCCAGAATTTTGGGATAAATTTACCGGAGACTCGGAGCTCCCGTCGTTGGCGATAGAGCCAACGCTAGACCAAAATCTGCATCTAGAGGAGTGTCTTGTGATACCAACTGGCATGTTTTCATTTTTTGGTGGGGCTACTCCCCCAGCTGGGTGGCTGGTGCGTGATGGTACTGAAATTAGCAGAACAACATATGCTGATCTATTCGCCGTTATCGGAACACTATGGGGGCCTGGCAACGGGACGACAACTTTCAATCTGCCCAATGCAAAAGGGCGCGTAGACGTGGGGATAGACGCCAGCCAGGGTATTTTTGATACAATTGGTGAGACTGGGGGGTCAAATGAAATTGCTTTATCAGCCACTCAGAACGGCACACACAATCATTTACAGAACAGCCACAGTCATACACAAGATACCCACAATCACACTCAGAACAGCCACAGTCATACACAAGATACCCACAATCATTTACAGAATGCTCATAATCACACCCAAAACTCCCACAATCACACTCAGGTGCCGCACGCTCATATCGTTGATGGGGCCAATGAGAGTGTTCTGGGCTCGCAAGCTAGAAACCTGAAAAATACAGGTCTAGGCAACAACAACGTCTACACAACAAGCATCACGCCAACAAACAATGCGGAAGTTGCGGTCAATCAGGCGGCCCTACCGACAAACATTGCTGCAATCGCTGCGAACCAAGCTACCACCCCAACCAACATTACTGTGGTCGCCACGAATCAATCTACCACCCCAACCAATATTTCATCCGGCGACGGCACTGCACATAGCAATTTGCAACCCTATGGGATTGGGCTGCCAATAATAAAGGCATGATAAATGAGCATCTTGCAAGGGACTATCCCGGACGACTGGCAGGGCGACTATTGTCGCTATGCAGTCTGCTGGCCCGCATCACCTCAATGGGAAGCGATACTCCGTGGCGTCCTGACATTGCCCGCTAGGGGCCGGTTTTGGGACGAGGATACCGGGAATATAATCGCCGCTCAAGATGTGATAAAAGAGACATTCGATAGTAATTTGCATCTAAAAGGAGTAATTATGGCTTGCGACGACAATGGACTAGTCGACCTATCCGCTGCGCTCGCTCAGATCGCGGCGAGTATGACAGCCAATGATGGATGCTGTGGCGAGGGTGATGGAAGCGGGGGAGCTCCCCCCAACCCTCCCCCCTTTACGCCATCAGTGGACAGCGACCCGGATACTGACCCTCCTCCAGACGGATTTGCCACCTGGGAAGAATTCTGGGCAGCCAAGTGCAGTATTGCCTTCGACATCGTAGAGAAACTAGAGCGTGATTTAGGCACGTTGGCGATTGTCGAGTGGGGGAGTGCAGGGGCCGAGGCTATTACAGCTTCTCTGCTCATAATCCTGATAACTCCTATTCCGGCCGCGGCCATAATTGCGCTTGTGTTCTTTCTTTTGACGGTTACAGCAGTCGTCGTGGTGGCCTCGGCTCTCTCAATCGTGGTCGAAAACGAGGAAGATTTTATTTGCGCGTTGTATAGGGGGGTCTCTAGTGAGTCAAGTAGAAATGATTTTTTGGTGCTCTTTAATTCCCTTGCTGATACTGCTATTGCTGACCCTATTGAGCGATTCGCAGCGGAGCAAGTAATCAGCTATATGCTATCCTCAGCGGCTACCAACCGTCTC
>CAZIYY010000296.1:0-2842 GCA_964543585.1 uncultured Anaerolinea sp.
TAGCGCTTGAAGATTTCGAATCTGAGAAAATGCGCCTCGAGGGCTTGGGGCTAAAGGTAAATGCGACTGTACACGAGTAATTGCATGTTCGCTCGCTGTACTTCCCCGACCCAGAGGGGAATTTGCTGGAGTTTGTCTGTTACGATGCAAGCGTGGGATAGGGGAATTGCTGGCATGCACTCAAAGAGCGCCTTTGCCAAGATTTTGGCAATTTGCATATACCGTTCATATTTTGTTGTATACTAGCGTTCTGATGAAGGCACATCATGCAAATTGATTACATTGTCTGTCCCGACGATATCGAAGAAAAACTTGCCAAAAAGCATCATGTCACTTTGCGTGAAGCGCGGCAGATGTTGCTGAATGAACCCAGAATCCGTTTTGCCGAAAAGGGATTTACCAAAGGTGAAGACGTGTATGCCGCTTTCGGTCAAACTTTCGGTGGAAGATATTTGTCAGTTTTCTTCGTCTTCCAACCCAGCGACAATACAGCGATTATAATTAGCTCACGCGATATGAGCAAGAAAGAGCGTAAATCCTATGCCCGTAAATAAAAGTTCCACCTCAAAAACCAATTCGTTGGAAAAGATGGGCGAATTCTGGGACAAGCACGACTTCACCGAATTCGATGACCCGAACGCGCCCGATGTCGAGTTCGACGTTACAGTTGCAATACCCATCGAGCCAGATTTGCTTTCGGATATCGAGGAACTGGCGCATATGCGCGGTATAAAAGTGGAAACATTAGTCAATCTTTGGCTGAAGGAAAAAGTTGTAGAAACGAAGGCGGGATAGTTTCTTTGCCCGCGACGACTCCCCCTCTCCCCGCGGGAGAGGGGCTAGGGGTGAGGTCAATCGTACACGAGTGGCTGCATGTTCGCTCGCTGTATTTCCCCGACCCAGAGCGGAATTTGCTGGAGTTTGTCTGTTACGATGCCAGCGCGGGATAGGGGAAATACTGGTATGCACTCAAAGAGCGCCTTGACAAGTTTTACCCGCTTTGCCGCGCCCTATTTTCTTGCGAACCGAATTGACAAGAGCGTGTAATTCAGGATATAGTCCATTATAATAGCGACGTGAAAATCTACCTTGATACCAGCGTTTATAATCGCCCATTTGATGACCAAACCCAGCCGCGTATCTGGCTTGAAACCCTGGCTTTGGCGTTGGTTTTACAACTGGTCGAGGCTGGCGAAGCGACTCTCGTCAACTCATCTGTACTGGAGTTCGAGAACAGCCAAAATCCATTTTCGCTTCGTCAGGATTGGATGACGCGATGTCTGGAGCAAGCGACAATCCATCAACGTGTGGACAAATCCATTTACGAACGCGCAGAAGCACTGGAAACATATGGATTTAAAGCCATTGACGCCTTACACGTGGCTTGCGCTGAATCCGCTGGCGTTGATTACTTCCTTACATGCGATGACCGTTTGTTGAAAAAGCAAAAACACAGCGCCGTTTCATCCATGAACCCGCTTGATTTTGTTCAAAAAGTAATTGGAGAACAGCCATGACCATTCATGTTACAAGTGAGAGACAAGTCATTCAAGAAGCGGCTCAGGTGTTGATGAGGCACATGAGTCCCGCCAAGGCGACGCGCTTCTGGGCTTCCTGGCAGGTTGGCGAAGGAGATTACCTGATCATCCGAGAACAGTTATTTGCCAAGGAAACCGTGAAGTCCCTGTACAAAAAAATTGAAGGGTTTCAGAAAAAGAAAAGCAGGAAGTAACCTATAGAATCCCCCTCTCCCTGCGGGAGAGGGCAGGGTGAGGGTGACCTAGAGGGGAATTTGCTGGAGTTTGTCTGTTACGATGCAAGCGTGGCATAGTCGTGGACGCGCAGGAATATTTCACCAAGTCCCTGGACTGGGCGATTTAATCTATTCATAAGTCTCCGTATGATCTTCTGTGCTAAAATTTAGGCATGAAGGTTCGAGAGGTCATCAAACTCATTGAAGCTGACGGCTGGTATTTGGTCACAACCAAAGGGAGTCATAGACAATACAAGCATCCCCAAAAAACTGGTCGAGTGACTATTGCAGGTCATCCCAATGATGATCTTGCGCCAGGAACCCAAAACAGTATATTCAAACAGGCTCAAGTTGAAAAGCCAAAAGGCAAGAGGTAACCATGTACCGCTTTCTTATCGTAATCGAAAAGACAAAGAACAATTATTCAGCCTATTCACCAGATTTACCTGGCTGTATAGCAACGGGTAAGACACGTGAAGAAACCGAACGCAATATGCACGAAGCCGTGGAAATGCACATTCACGGAATGATTGAAGATGAATTGCCAATTCCTGAGAGCACTGCCTATGCAGAATATATCGCGGTTCCCGCATAACAAATCATCAATGACAACCAGCCTTCGTGAAAACGGGGGCTTTTTTTGCGCGGCGCATCCCCACTCTCCCGCTGGGAGAAGCTACGTGCACCTCAAACCAGTCATAGACTTGGAAAACCATCATCCCATCAGCCAAGAACAGAAGCCGACCGCATGCCCTCTCCCTTGGGAGAGGGGCAAACGGACACGCCGATCAATCGTCACAATCGGGCGCCGCACTGAGCTTGTCGAAGTGGTGAGGTCTGTTACGATGCAAGCGTGGGATAAGTCGTGGACGTGCGCGGGTATTTCAGCAAGTCTCGCTGTTGGGCGATTTAATTTATTCAGAGCGCCTCCTGTTCACGGCTTGCCATCAAAACCCCTCTCCCGTCTCCCCCAAGGGGGAGAAGCTATGTGCTCCTCAAACCAATCATAGACTTGATAACCACCATCCCATCAGCCGGTAACCCTCCCGTAAAATGATACCAGTGAAAAGTAGAAAACTCATGGCAAAA
>CAZIYY010000297.1:0-2823 GCA_964543585.1 uncultured Anaerolinea sp.
GCAGATTTATCCCTGAACCCTGGCCTACTTGAAATACCTACCCCTGAAAGGAGGGCAGGGTGGGGGTCAGTCCCTCATTGAGGGATTGTTTATTTCTTACCCTGGCTCAGATTTGGCGGAGCAGTCATGATCGGCATCGGTTTCAGTCCCTCATTGAGGGATTGTTTATTTCTTACACAGCAACAATAATAACAATGGAAATTCCAACAATAACAATGTTTCAGTCCCTCATTGAGGGATTGTTTATTTCTTACTGTTGAATTTCATGATAGGAAGGATGAAAAAATATATGTTTCAGTCCCTCATTGAGGGATTGTTTATTTCTTACCATCAAGGTGAACTGGCTGGCATCCCCGCCACCGGTAAGTCGTTTCAGTCCCTCATTGAGGGATTGTTTATTTCTTACGCCAGGGCCTCGTCGAGTACGCGATCATTCTCGCGCTCGTCGCCGTTTCAGTCCCTCATTGAGGGATTGTTTATTTCTTACCCCGATGTGCCCGGCGCGTTGCGTGTCTTGATGGGTTTCAGTCCCTCATTGAGGGATTGTTTATTTCTTACTAACCCTTACCATGATAATCGTCATGACAGGGGTATTACCTGCGTTTCAGTCCCTCATTGAGGGATTGTTTATTTCTTACCCCCCTTTATGTGGATGGTGCTGCTCTCAGCAATTGCAGGTTTCAGTCCCTCATTGAGGGATTGTTTATTTCTTACAATACTTTAAAGAATCTGTTCAAGAAAGTAGCAACAGTTTCAGTCCCTCATTGAGGGATTGTTTATTTCTTACACAGGCTGATGCAGATAAGGCGATCAGCATGTTCAATACCGTTTCAGTCCCTCATTGAGGGATTGTTTATTTCTTACTAATGTGGATCATGATTCCTAGCGAGTAAATGCCGGTTGTTTCAGTCCCTCATTGAGGGATTGTTTATTTCTTACAATGTTAGGCGAAGCGGAAGCCGCCGAAGATGCCGCGGTTTCAGTCCCTCATTGAGGGATTGTTTATTTCTTACTTTGAGGCATTTCGTCAATGGAACACAGAAATGCTCGTTTCAGTCCCTCATTGAGGGATTGTTTATTTCTTACTCTTCCTAAATTTTCAATTCTGTTCTCTACTTTGAAGAGAATTAAGGTTGAACTTAATTTTCTTCAAAAAAACTGCCATTTTGCCTCCTTTTCTCATTTCCGAGAGGCGCATAGTCCTTTCTCGTAAGCGTCGCCTCTCGGATTTTCCGCTCCAGCAGTGGCGGGCTTGCCCATGAAGATAATAAATCATGCCAGCCGTTGCCGCCCGCAGGTACGATTTCCCGAGGGGCGCCAAAACATATCATACCCCCCTTGGCGCTCGGGAATCGAGTCTTTCACACCACCAGCGTCTCTTTCGGCTCCGACTTGTTGGTTTCCTCCGGGCGGGAGGATTCGATCTTCTTCACACAATCGGCGCACAGATAATAGTAGCGCACATTATCCTTGCGCTTGCCCCGATGAGTCACACGCGCAACGGCTTTTTTGAGTTTTGTAAGGTTCTTTGAATCGAGATGACATTCGAAGACGGAGTATTGCACGGGCGTGCCGTAATCGAGCAGAACGTTATGCAATTTGGTGCGACGTTTGTCGTTCGAGATGTCGTACACGATCAGGATGAATTGTGTTTGCATTATACACCTGCCTTATGTCATTGCGAGTAAATGTCATTGCGAGGAGGGCTTTAGCCCGACGAAGCAATCTCGGACTCAATGAGGAGATTGCTTCGCAGCTTGCGCTCGCAATGACAATCATTTGGTCAGATACGGAACATATTCTGGAATCTTCCCTTCGATCACGTGACGCAATTGACGGGCTTGCACTTCGAAACATTTCTGATAGGTAATGGCCCGCCCTGCTCTCGGATGCAGCGCAGTTGTCTGCAAACGGGCGTTGTACTTGGCGAGGAATTTTTTCATGGCACGCGGTTTCAGGTAGAACCCGCCCTCGGGACCGGGGTCAAACTCCTCGGGCGTGATGATACGGTTGTTGATCACGGTCAGCACGACCGAATCGACAATCAGGGCGCGGAACTCTTCCACCAAATCCAACGCCAGCGCAGGGCGTCCGTATACGTCGGCATGAAAGAATCCATCGTATGGATCCAAGCCAACGACCTCGAGCGCGGTCATCATATTTTGGGTGAGCAAACTGTAACCGAGGCTGAGCAGGGCGTTGGCAGGGTCGGCAGGCGGGCGGCGTGAGCGTTTTTCAAATTCCCAATCCGCATGAAGCGCGGCGCGGAAGATGCTGAAGTAGGCTTTTGCGCCCTGCCCTTCGTGCCCGCGCAGGCTGTCTAAACTTTGCTCGTGTTCCGCTTGCTTGATCGAGGCTGTGATCTTCTCGATATTTGTTTTGGGAAGTTCAGGATGTGTTCGACACAGACGATTCGCAAAAGCGCGCTGGTTTTTTAATTTTCCCAATGCAATCGCCTTTGCAATCGGCAGGCAAAACTGTGGGTCTGCGGCGCGTTGGTATTGTTTACGGCGCAGGAAGATGTTTCCCTCGGAGGGAGGCACCAGCCTGCCGAGTAGTTTGCCTGAACGGCTGATGATGGAAAACGAAACGCCCGCCTCAAGCAATGACAACATGGCTTGTGTGGTGATTCCAACCGAGCCGACAATGACGACATCTGTTACATGAACGAGCGGCACGCTCAACAACACTTCATCGTCCGCGCTCGTGACGAGCACGCGGCGGTATTCCTTTTCGATACGCGCGCCGGGTTCGGTGATATAGAGGGTGGGCATGGGTTATGATTTATGTCATTGCGAGGGCGCTCTTGTTCTTCGCCCGAAG
>CAZIYY010000298.1:0-2819 GCA_964543585.1 uncultured Anaerolinea sp.
CTCGATAACTGCGAGCATCTCATCGCCGCTTGTGCGCGCCTTGCGGATGATCTCCTGCATCAATGCACGGGTCTCAAGATCCTTGCCAGTAGTCGCGAAGCCTTGGGCATCGCGGGCGAAGTGGCGTATCGCACTCCTTCGCTTGCGGATTCCGAATCGACAAGCCTTTTCGTGGAACGCGCCCACGCCGCCAACTCAAAATTTTCTCTGACTGATATAAACGCTTCAGCAGTCGCCCAAATCTGCCACCGTCTCGATGGCATTCCTCTCGCGATAGAGTTAGCCGCTGCGCGCGCAAAATTGCTTGCGCCCGAACAAATCGCCGCGCGCCTCGATGACCTCTTCCGCCTGCTCGTAGGAGGCAGTCGCACAGCGTTGCCGCGTCAGCAAACTTTGCGCGCCCTGATCGATTGGAGTTACGACTTACTTTCCGAGGAAGAGAAACAACTCCTGAGAACCGCATCCGTGTTCGTCGCCGGCTGGACGTTAGACGCACTTGAAGCTGTATCGGAAGACCCAAATGCCTTTGAACATCTTGAAGGACTCGTCAACAAATCCTTGGTGGTAACAGAAGAACGCAACGACGAAATGCGTTATTTCATGCTGGAGACGATCAGGCAATACGCCAGGGAAAAGTTATTCGAAGCGAAGCAATCGTCGGCGGCGCGTGATCGGCACTTCGTCTACTTCGATGACCTTTCGGAAAAATATTGGAATGTTTTCGTTTCAAAAAATATCTTTGCCTGGCGGGACAAGACAGACGATGAGGTTGAAAATTTCCGCGCTGCATTGGAATGGGGCCTGGAGAAACATGTCGAAAAAGCTGTCCGTTTAGCTGCGAATTTATGCCTCATCGTCAGATGGATGGGCAAACCAGCCGAGGGAATCGCATTTGCCCAATCTGCGCTTGAGCGCGCCAGAGCATTGCCGCCTGCCGCAGGTGGGTCTGCCAATACGCATCGCCAAAAGTTAATTGCGCGGGCATTATTTGTCCAAGGCGATGCGGGCATAGGGCTGGGAAACATTCCCCTTGCGATGCAGACTTCGAAGGAAGCAATTGCCATCTCGCGCGTGACAGGTGATCAACAGATCTTGGGGTACAGCCTGTTAAATACCGTTTTCGCCACATCATTCATGAATGCGCCTGACGAAGAGCTAGCCGCACAGGAAGCATTGGATATTTTCACCAATGAGATCAATGACAGTTTTGGATTGGGCATGGCTTATCTGTGCATGGGGATCATCGCCGCAAAGAAGGGTGATGAAGTGGAAAAGCAGAAATATTTTGAGAAACTGAAGGAAACAACCAGTCAGGCGCCTGATTCGTTCCAAACTGGCTTGTTCTTATTCAGCATCGGCATGATCGAAAACGCGCATGGCAATTACAAAACCGCGAAACAAATCTTTGAAGACGGGCGGGATATCTTCAAGCGCATTCGCAACACAGCTTTTCAACAGGTCATGCACAGCGAACTGGGTCACATCGCGCGACACACAGGCGACCTGGGTGAAGCAAAAGCAATTTACCGGGAAACCATCAGAAGTTGGCAGGAATCGGGCAATCGAGGAGCCATCGCCAACCAACTGGAATGTTATGGATTTATCGCTGTTACAGAAGAGGAACCCCATCGCGCCGTAAAATTATTTGGCGCGGCAGAGGCTTTACGCGATAAAGCTCAATCGCTGATGACGGATAATGAACGCGTCGAATACAACCAGTCCGTTGCTCAATTGCGTGCCATGCTCTCTGCGAAGTACCCGAAGGGTGAAACGGAGTTCAATACGTTGTGGGCAGAGGGTCGTGCCATGACAATGGAGCAGGCGATAAAGTTTGCGTTGATGGAGCCCGGATGACCAGCATTAGATTTGGCTTCACCATGCCTGCCGACCAGCTCGACAAATTATGGCTCAACACCTATGTTGACGATCTCAACAAAGCCCTGAACTTGATCAGTGGTCACTTCGATTCAGCGTGGGTCATAGATCACCTACAGGTTGATGTGCTCGAAAGCTTCACTACCCTGGCTTACATGGCGGCGCTTCATCCACAGCTCAAGTTTGGCCACACTGTTATCTGTCAGTCGTTCCGCAACCCGGCGCTGCTCGCCAAGATGGGCGCGACACTGCAATTTCTCAGTGGCGGACGTTTCCTGTTTGGCATCGGCGCAGGAGGGGACGAGGAGGAATACAAAGCCTATGGGTATGCTTTTCCATCCGGCCAGGAACGTGTAGAACAATTGGAAGAGGCGCTTCAAATAATCAAAGCCATGTGGACTGAGACAAAAGCAACATTCAAAGGCAAGCACTATCAAGTAACTGATGCGTATTGCGAACCAAAACCCAATCCAATACCCGCCATCATGGTTGGTGCATTCAGACCAAAGATGCTGCATCTCACCGCAAAGTTTGCTGACGAATGGAATGTCTCATCAACAGGATTGATCGGGTACCGCCGCATGGTAGATGAATTTGAGCGTGCCTGCTCTGAAGTAGGCCGAGATCCAGTTGCTGTGAAAAGATCATGGTGCGGTGGATGTTCCTGCGCATCAACGCAGGCAGAAGCAGAACGCTTCGCCGGAGATCGCTATAGCGCGAATAAACCAGAAGATGATTTTGGCTTTGTCGGTACACCCAAGCAGGTCATTGAGCAAATGCAGTCCTTCATTAACTTGGGCATTGAATCATTCATGGTTGATTGTGGAGGCTTCCCCAACCTAACCACGCTCAAGATGCTCATCAACGAAGTTCTGCCCGCTTTGAATACCTACAGTGCCTCTCATAAATAAGTAAAGTTTATCAGATAGGCAATCCTGCTTGTG
>CAZIYY010000299.1:0-2802 GCA_964543585.1 uncultured Anaerolinea sp.
TGATCAGCACCTGTCCCTTTTCTGAAGAATAAGAATTCATAAATTTAGCTCCTTTAGTGATTCTCGCAGTCATGACGTCAGGCACGTATCCCTGATACATCTGCTCGCCCAACATTCCTGATAGGTTCGTTGCAAAATAGCTTTTTTGAAAGGTTCAGATTAGAGAGTCTAAAACGAAAGCGGCACACAAATGTGCGCCGCTCGATCAAGTTTACCGTAAAGATTGTATATTACTTGAGGATGATCCGCCATTCCCTGAATCAGTTCATCCCAAGGGTTGCCACGGTGATCACCTAATTTGCCTTACCTTCCACCGTCTGCTGCACCAGCGAGACAAAATATCAAGGCACTACAGGATGGACCACAATGCCCTTCACTATTACTCCACCACTGGCAGGGTCACGCGGCGCAATAATCGTCACCCGCGAGCCTATCGCTAATGCCCCCGCCCGTTCGGCAGGTAGGAGCTTTGTTTCGCCCGTGATGGCAAATGTATATGTGTTTCCATCTTTGTCTTGAATGCTGATACTGCTTGCGGCATCATACGCCGTCACAACACCCACGCGATGGATTTTGGTCGGCTTACCCGGAATCAGCATGACAGAACGGGCTATAAGATTTCCGCTTTGATCACGAATTGCCTGCACCATTGCCGTCACGCCAGTTTGAATACTCGTCGGTGCGGAATCTTTAGGACCAGGGAACTTCATACGGGTATCGGCGCTCAAACCAACGGTCACGGAGGAGCCGTCGCGCAGAGTCAGGGAGAGGCTTGTTGAATCCACGGCGCTGACCGTCCCTTTGTAGTTTTCATGTTTGCCGTGCGGATTTCCCGCCTGTTTGGTGGCATTGTCAATTGCTTTCTCGGTAGCCTTCGCGCCGGGTGTGTTGGGACCCGGTGTATGGTTGCCTTGCAGGTTGACCGGGCTGGCAAAAGCCTGCGTGGTTGCAATGAGCAACGCCATGCTCAGAGTTAGAAACAGAAGAACGCGATATTTTTTCATTTATTCTCCAATCGGTTATGGTTCATATGTGACGGTAAGTAGGAGGGAAATCTCGTTGCCATTGTCATCACTGGCAATGATCTCGATCAGGTTTGGTCCTTCATCAAGAGATACTATGGTTTTGAACTGCCTGTCAGCGCCGACAAGGAGAATCTCATCATTGATACTGACCACAGCCCTGGCTGGGGCAGATCCGATGACATCCACTTGAGGGGTGTTGACCACATCCTCGTCCTGCGGCGAAAGAACTTGAAGCCAGAGAGTCGCTGATGATTCAGGCGTACCCATAAGAGTCGGGGTCGGTTGGATATCCGTGGTTGGGATAACTTCCTGAGGCAGGGAGGTGACAGAGATCGTATTCGGACTGTTCGAGTTCATTGTGGGCGCTGATGGAACCACTGTGGGCGTGGGATTGCAAGCGGTGAGCAGAAGGATCATGGTAAAGATTATCAGATATTTATTCATGGGATGACTATACCATGACTACTCTACCTTGAAAAAGATACATGTTGGGAAATTTATTTCCTACCCGTCCCTTCGTTTTTCAAAAGCAGAGCAATTTTTAATTACCCTCCACAATCCCAATCTCTTCCTCACTCAACCCATACAGTTGATAGACCAACTTATCAATCCCCTCATCCGCCGCAGGCTCGATCTCCCGCTTCACCATCTCTTACTCCTGCTGCTCCTGTAGTGTGCGTGCCGTAGGTTGCTTATGCAACGCCAGCATCCGCTCCACCAGTGAGACTATCTTATCGTGCATGGCTTTTTCGGCGGGGTCGGCAACCAGGTGACTGTCACCTTTGTTCGCCGATGGCAATCTCATCCTCCGTCACCCCCTGCAGCAAACTCATAGACGATACGATCAATCCCTCTATCCGCCGCAGGCTCGACCTCCCGCTTCACCATGTCCTGCTCCTGCCTGTTCTGCAAAGGACAGCAGGCGCAGCTTTTCAAGTCTCATTTTCAGCCAACTGGCGTCATCAAGTACGAATTTTCGCGGCGGCGGCACGCAGGTGTTCAGCCACACGCTCAGGCAGTTCACTTTTGCTGATAAACACATCAATACCAGCTGACAATGAGGCTTGCTGACGATCCACCATGCTGCCAATGAGGATAATGACCAACGCTTTCGGACATGCCTTGCGCAGTTCATCCAAAGCCGCGCCGGGCGCATCGGGGAGTAATTTCCATTCCACCATCAGTATATCAGTTTGACAGATTGGCGTTTGAGCTAACGTGATTGACCAGTCATCGGCTTCCCCCGCGATTTCCATATTCAGATCCAACAGCATAAGGCGCAATGCTAAACGTTCACTAGGCAGTGCGTCGGCAATATATACCCGGACCATGAACCGATCCTATAACAAAGGCTCCCCAACCGTATCCATCAGTTGGGGGGTATTGTTCTCCGCCACTTGGGGGAGGTGACCAGCTAAGATTTGAGAAGTTTATTGATGTTTCCCAATAACAGCACTAGCAGAGGCAGCATAACCTGTTTCTTCAGTTATTATTTTCCCTCCACAATCTTTACTTCTTCTTCCGTCAACCCATATATCATCCCCGAAGCGTAGCGGAGTGGGACAACGCATAGACTAACCTATCAATCCCTCTATCCATTGACTCGATCTCACAATCCCTGGCACTTTTCCAAGGGCGCACTCCACTATCTCTTTCTCTTGGTTGTCTTTAAGTGGCGCTCTTGGCAAGGATAAACATTCATATGAAAATTGAGCATTCCGAGCCATGGTAACCCTCCCGTAAAATGATACCAGTGAAAAGTAGAAAACTCATGGCA
>CAZIYY010000300.1:0-2684 GCA_964543585.1 uncultured Anaerolinea sp.
CAGCTTATCTCTTTTGGCTGCCTGCAAAGTTGCACTTCATACTTGAATCTACGCAATATCCTCTTACGCGAATCTTAATTAACCTAAGTTGCGACCTTCAAGAAATTGAAAGAGGTAGCTAAGACAAAGAGAGCGAGTTTGAGTTCAAAACCACGAGCCGTAACGGCATGAATATGCTTTGGTAACAATTGTTCGATCAGGCTTCCTGTGGTTTCAATCACTTTACGATAACAAGCCAGCATATAGGTCATCCAAGCCGGCATAGGACGTTTTGAGTTTTTCTTGCGAAGTGGTTGTAGATCCATTCGTGCCTCTTCGAGCAAATCTTCGAAGGCATAGTCCGTGTAGGCTTTGTCGCCGGTAAGCAAGGAACCTTGGGGTAGATCAAACTTGTACATTTTCAAAGCTCGTGTATCACTCCAGGAACCAGGCGTGAGAAAGAACTCCACAGGTTGACCGTGTTCTGTAACCATGAGATGTATTTTCAGACCATAGAAATAGCGTTTCTTGCTGGCCTGATACCCGCGCCAATCTTCACCTTCATAGAGATGACATCGCGGGATACGGTAGTTGTCACAGGCTGAAACAGGAAAACTATCCATGACATAGATACTCTTTTCATTCAACTGCTTCCAGATGTCACCCAGCAGATCAAACACGACGATAAACAGCTCTGCAATCTTGTGTTGACGACGGTTGAAACGACTCTTCTCCAACATTTTTGGTATATAGCCAGGCTCCTGCAAAAAGATACGAGACTTTTCCATATTTCCACTAAAGAACAAAGCCGCTACGATCGAAGTGGTCATCACTTCAGCATCGCTCATTTGTCGTTGCTTATCTTCGGAATGCCGCAGTCCTTTCAACATATCGTCACAAATACAATAAATGACTACAATTTGGGTGTCCATGGGGTTGCTCCGCTTCGGTTGTTTTGGTGTGGTAACCACAACTGTAGCAGACTCCCCATGGATTTCAAGGCAAGGTAGCAACTTGGGTTATTTACAAGATTGCCCTGTTAGTTCTATTTTCTTACCGATTCGCCAGCGGCTACCTCAGGGTTGTAGAGCGGCAGGTCCACGGTGATCGTTGTTCCCTCTCCGAGGACACTGTTAGCTCTTATTTCGCCTTCATGCTGGCTTACAATGCGCTTTACGATAGCCAGGCCCAGGCCGCTGCCTGTACGATGAACGGTCAGATTGCTTGACGAACGATACGCTGTATCAAATATGAATGGTATATCTTCTTCAGGGATTCCAAGTCCATAATCCGTGACCCTGAGACGCATAAAGTTATTATCCTCACTAAGAATAATAACAATTTCCCCTCCAGAATCCTTCGAGTACTTAATGCTATTATCCACCAAATTTATGATCACCTCATACAAATGATCTCGATTACCAAGAATCTTGGCGGGTCGGTTTGGTCCCTCATATTTCAAGTTAATGCTTCTTGCTGAAGCCCTTTCGGCCTGCGCCATCATGACATTTTCTATGACACTTCTTAAGTTAACGGGTTCCCGCTTGACAGGCCTAGTAACACTCTCCAGCTGAGATAGCAAGCGGAGATTTTCTGTCAGGGTGAATAATCGTTTCATCTCGTGCCTGATGATCGTATAATATTGTTTCCAACGGCCGATTCTTCCGGGGAGCAATCCGCCATATTTTCGAGGTTGGTTTGGACACTTTGAAGGGGATTTGAAACTTCATGAGACAGGTTATATATGAACTGAAGATATGCCTCCTGAATAGAGGCCTTGTGATGTTCCTGCCTTTTTGAAGATTCGATTTCCGCGTTTAGCTCCTCGACCCTGTGAGCAAGCGTTTTCACCTGTCGGGACTTTTGGCGGAACGCTATGAACGCGAAGGTTACCAGCGTAATGAAAAAAATTATGAGCAGGATGGCGATAGGGGTTCCGATCGTTATGACCATCCCCGTATTTAACGAGGCCATCATTCCCTCCTATCTCTCTTAATCTTAAAATAATATCCAATTCCATGCACAGAGTGAATATAGCGCGGGTTTGCTGGATCAGGCTCGATCTTTGATCTCAGTTTCGTAACCGCAACGTTGACTGCCCCGTCCGAGATATCCCCTCCGGCTTCATATCCCCACACATTGTCAATCAAATCAGATCGGGCGACAGGCAAGCCAGACCGATCTGCAAGGTATTTGAGCAAATCGAATTCCAACTTGGTGAGATGGATCTCTCTGCCGCCTGCTTTGACCACCCGGCGCTTAAAATTGATTTGCAGAAAGTCATCTGCCATCAACCAGCCTGTCGAGGCTACCTGTTCTTTTGCTTGCATGCGTCTCAACAACGCCCTGACCTGGGCCGTCAGTTCGCTTGACTCAAAGGGCTTGGTGATGTAAACATCCGCCCCCAATTCCAATCCTACAATTTTATCGACGGCTTCTTTCCGGATGCCGGAGGTCATAATGATCCCTATTGTCTCGCCTGATTCTTGTCGTATCTTCTTACAGACCTCCAGACCATCCAGAAGCGGAAGTTGAAAATCGAGTATGACGACATCCGGTTTCTCCTCCCTGACCTTTTCCAAAGCAAGAGTCCCATTCTCAGCCAAAAAGGTTTTGAAACCCTGGCGTGTGAGATATTCTCCCAGCGAGTTTCTACAGTGCCTCTCATAAATAAGTAAAGTTTATCAGATAGGCAATCCTGCTTG
>CAZIYY010000301.1:0-2658 GCA_964543585.1 uncultured Anaerolinea sp.
TCAGATTCGAAATCTTCAAGCGCTACATTGAGCGCAATGTGATGGAGCGTCGTCTCTTGTGAATTCAGCTGTACAGCCTTGTTATCAAGAAACATTGTGTTGGATGCTTCAAAGAGGGCGAGATTCTGTGTGTGACCGCCATAACCCTCTGCGATTTTGAAGAACACAAAACTCTCGTCCCGCCTGAGCACTTCGAGTCCCACCACTTCTTCGTAAAACTTATGCATAGCGTCCAGGTCCCTGACGCGGATGGATACTTCGCCTAGTCCTTTGACACGGTGAGCTGACTTGTTCATGGCTTCTCCATTGAGGGCGGCTTATGAATATGTTCCACTGTGATGACCACACATTTCCCTAGTCTCTCATTTATGCTACAATAATTTCATGTTCAACGCAGGTTCACTTACCTTTCAGGAGTTCATCATGAGCGAATCCTTGCCACTTGCGACCATTCAAGAGGCGGTTTTGGAGTTTTTACGCGGTCGTGACGATGCGGTCATGTTTGGGGCGCAGGCGGTCAATGCTTATGTACCTGAGCCACGTATGAGCCAGGATATTGACTTGCTTTCAACCCGTGCGGCGGAACTTGCAGAGGAATTACGCGCCCATCTCAGCGATAAATTCCATGTAGCCGTCAGGGTACGCGAAGTGGCAGATGGACGCGGATACAGGTTATATCAAATTCAAAAGACAGGGAATCGTCATCTTGTTGATATTCGACTTGTTCAAAGTTTGCCGCCCTCACAAAGAATTTCACAGGTGCTTGTCGCTTCACCTGAGGAACTGATTGCGCTTAAAGTCATTGCCTATCATCAACGTCGCGGGCAACCCAAATCAGGAACGGATTGGCGCGATGTTGCCATGCTTTTATTGGCATTTCCAGAATTAAAGCAAAGTGATGGACTGGTTACAGAACGATTGAAAGCGGAAAATGCGGGGGAAGATGTTATGAATTTGTGGAGTGACTTGGTCAAACAAGCGATACAGTCCACAGATGAAGATGATGAGTTTTAGCAATTGTCACGGCGCTTTTTGAGTGCGTGCCAGCATTTTCCTTATCCCACGCTTGCATCGTAACAGACAAACTCCAGCAGATTCCCCTCTGGGTCGGGGAAGTACAGCGAGCGAACATAAAGAGGTATCTCTATCCTGGAGATACCTCTTTATGAGCATATAGTCTTACATTGATTTTGCTTCGTATACTCTTACGCTTGTGATCATTGGGCAGCTTTTAGCGATTTTTTCTGCTTCATCCATGTTGGCTGCACGAATTACTGTGTAGCCAGTCAATGACTCCAATCCCAGTGGCAATTCTTTCGTTCCAGAAGGTGAGATTTCTTTTCCAGGACCGAGAGGGCTACCAGGGTCAACCATCTTGTCTCCTATCGATTCGAACCACTTGCTCCAGGCGCCCATTATTTCAGGTGTGGGATTTTCATATCCGTAGTGAAATATTACAAATTTCTTCATTTTTTTCTCCTTGTTTTTGATTTGTTATCTGCTCAACTATTGAGCAGAGTTTCCTAATGTAGCTTCGTCGCTACTCAGTAAGGCTGATCCGCATGAGCCAATCTTGAAGACCACTTAACGATGCTCGGTTGAGTGCAAGAAAATTCGTCTGCCCGATCTTCTTACGAATGACCATGCCTCCTTTCTCAAGTATTTCTATATGCTTGTGAATAGCTGGGAGAGAGAGATTTCTCAAAAAAGCTAACTTACTTATGGAGCAAGGTCCCAGACTTAAAACATAAATGATCTCTCTCCTGTGTTTATGGGCGAGTGCTTCAAAGATAATATCCAAGTCTTGCGGGTTCTGAGTCTTGGTCACCGTAGTTAACTTTCTAGTTAACTATAGCAAGATAAGTAAATCTTGTCAATGGTAATGTCAAGCCCAGTGTAATTAGCCCTCACTGAATGTTGGTGGCAAAACAGGCAAAACTTGTCAAAGCGTTCTTTGAGTGCATGCCAGCAATTCCCCTATCCCACACTTGGATCATAACAGACAAACTCCAGCAAATTCCCCTAATCCTTTGACATCGCAATCTGACTTTTTCATAGCTACTCCAACCACTCAATCCCATAATCCAGGGAGAGTTTGCGGTGCATCGCATCATCCAGCGTACCAGCGTTCCTTGCGGCGTCAACCGCGTCGATCCATAGGTCGAGGCCCGCAGGAATTGCCATGAACAAATACCGCGAGGGCGTCTTGAGCGGATTGCGTATCGCATGGGGGATGTTCTTCGGCAAGTGTGCGACGCCTCCCGCCTCAAGGACCACGGTTTGATCAGCAATCCGGATTTCCAACGCGCCCTCCAGAACATAGCCGACTTCGTCTTCGCGGCGATGCACGTGGAGCCGGTTTCCTGTCTCGGGTTCGAAGACCGACTCGAAGAGATAATATGCGCCGCCAGTTTGGTGACCCGTCAGTTTGTGCGTGACACCAAGAAATTCCAGTACCTTGCCCGAGTGCGGCGGAACGAAGATGGGTTGCGGATTATCAGATTTCACGACTGTCTCCTTTGACCTCGCAAACGAACCTTGACTAACGGCTATGAGCCGAGCGATTTCAGCTCGATCGAGGCGTCAAGCTACCTAAAAAAAGTGGTAGTGGTCAAGTTGAAGTGATTTGAAGTATAGTAAGAGCATGATAGCAAAACT
>CAZIYY010000302.1:0-2208 GCA_964543585.1 uncultured Anaerolinea sp.
TTTCCATTCCGTCGCCGCGGCAGCCGGGCAAATTGCCGGCCCTTCTGAGCCGCGAGGAAGTCCAGCGGTTGATCGCCCACGCGCCGAACCTGAAACACCGCACCATGCTCCTGACGACGTACGCGGCCGGGCTCCGCTTAAATGAAGTGCTGCACCTGCGCATCGGTGATGTGGATTCGACTCGGATGACGATTCGCGTCGAGCAGGGCAAGGGGGGCCGTGACCGGTACACCGTGCTGTCCGCCCCGTTGCTCGCGGCGTTGCGCGCGTACTGCAAGGTCGCGCGGCCGTCCACGTGGCTCTTTCCCTCGACGCGTCGCCCGCAGCAGCCGCTGGATCCCTCGGGACTGCAGCGAGCGTACCACCAAGCGAAGCGGCGCGCCGCCATCACCAAGGCGGGCGGCATTCACGCGCTGCGTCACGCGTTTGCGACCCACTTACTCGAGGCCGGCGCCGACTTGCACACGATCCAGCGCTTGCTTGGCCATCGGTCCATTGCCACGACGTCGCGCTACTGGCATCTCACGCACGCCTCGTTGACCGCGCAGGCCGCGCGTCTCGACTTGCTCACCCACCTCCCGCCGATCCTCCCGTCGGCATAGGCCGTGTGCGCCGTGTCCCCTGCGGGCATGGCCGGCACGGTCGCGCGTCCTCGGCTCGAGTTGGCGGACATCGTCCGGGCGCAGGGCGAGGCGTATGCGCGCCAGCATCGTCTCGTCCCTGTGCAGCATCGGGCCCTGCGTGCGATTGGAGCATGCCGCACCGTCGCCTTGGGCGGCTATCGGGAGACGTGTGACCGGTGCGGGGCCGTACGGATGCGGTACCGCTCCTGTGGCAATCGCCACTGTCCCAAGTGCCAAACGCTCACGAAGGAACGGTGGCTCGCGGCGCGCAAAGCCGACCTGCTGCCGATCCCCTATTTTCACGTCGTCTTCACCCTGCCGCACGATCTCAATGCTCTCGCGCAGGGGAATCCCCGCGTGATCTACGCGCTGCTGTTCCGCGCGGCTGCGGACACGCTGCTCGCCTTCGGGCGCGACCCGCGGCAGCTCGGCGGCACCATCGGGATCACCGCGATCCTCCACACGTGGGGCCAAGCCCTCACGCAACACCTGCATCTCCATTGCTTGGTCACCGGCGGCGCCTTGGCCGCCGATGGCCCGCGATGGATCCCCGGGCGATCGTCGTTCCTGTTTCCCGTCCGGGCGTTGTCGACAGTCTTTCGCGCGAAGTATCTGGCTGGCCTGCGTGGCGCGTTCGACGCGGGCCAGTTGACGTTCGCGGCCGGGACCGCCGACCTGGCCGATCGCCGGATCTTCACGGCCTTCCTCAGTCGTCTCCGCGCGGTCGACTGGGTCGTGTATGCGAAGCGGCCCTTCGCCGGTCCCGAACAGGTGCTCGAGTACCTCGGGCGGTACACCCACCGTGTCGCGCTCTCAAACAATCGGCTCGTCGATCACGGCCAGGGCCGTGTCCGATTCCGTTGGAAGGACTATGCGGACCACGACCGCGTGAAGGTCTTGACCCTTGAGGTCGACGAATTCCTCCGACGCTTTCTCCTGCACGTGGTGCCGCGCGGCTTCATGCGCATTCGCCACTTCGGCCTGCTGGCCAATCGCACGCGTCGCGCCACGTTGCGTCAGTGTCGTGACGTACTCGGCCAGTCACCACCGACCGAGCCCCGCCCCGAATCGGTGGCCGTGCTGCTGCACCGGCTCACCGGGGTCGACCTCTTCCGGTGTCCCGTCTGCGGCGAGGGCCGCTTGCAGATCACCGCCCTCGTCGTGGACGGGCCTGTCCCGCCGGATACTTCATGAGGGCCGGCGTCTCTCGTCCACCGAGGATGGCCGACGACGGATACCTGTCCGGTCGGCCGCGTTGTGTCTCGCACTCTTTGGTGGCCCCGGCGACCCGTACACCCGAGGTCCCGACACGCGTCGTGCTCCGCCACCGCGGGCCTCGCGTCACGTCCGCCGCTCTTCACGCCCCCGCCCGTTCTCCAAAAGCCTCACCGCGTCACGCTCGAGCGGCCTTACAATCCCCATAGGGTTCGCGGCGTCGAGCCACGCGGCTTCGTCCAACAGGGTTTATCCGCACGGCACGCGCGCGGGCACACGCTTGGCCATCGTGGCCGTGCGGATGAAACCCTATTCGTTTAGGCGGACGCTGAAGCGGATTCGTCCTGTGGGGGAGGAGAAGGATGACGAA
>CAZIYY010000302.1:2218-2652 GCA_964543585.1 uncultured Anaerolinea sp.
ACTGCGTTTGCATACGACAGGTGGGCGAACGCCAAGCTCTTGGACGCCGCGAACCGCCTGACGCCCGAGGAGTTTCTCCGCGACCTGGGCGCGAGCTGGGGGTCCGTCCGCGGCACGCTGATTCACATCATTCGGGGTGAGAAGGTGTGGCTGCATCGCTGGCTCACGGGGTCTCCTATGCCAGACGCAGCGCCCGGCGACTTGCCAGACTGCGCTTCGCTCCAGGAGGCTTTGTCGCAATGGAGCGTTGAACGAAGCGCCTTCGCAGAACAGCTCACCGATCAGCGCCTTCAGTCAATCATGAACATCAGGGGCCAGGACTTCACGCTCACCGATCTCATCCGACACGTTACCGGCCACTCGGCGTATCATCGAGGCCAAGTCGTCCTGCTCTTGCGCCAACTCGGCCACGCACCGCCTTCGACCGACTATGC
>CAZIYY010000303.1:0-2643 GCA_964543585.1 uncultured Anaerolinea sp.
TTTGCCATGAGTTTTCTACTTTTCACTGGTATCATTTTACGGGAGGGTTACCCCAGACCCTCTCAACAAAATATTCTCCGCTACAACGGCGGGCGGCTGGGTATTGCCGCGGTGCCTGGCGCGGGCAAGACGCACATCCTCTCGGCGCTGGCGGCGCAGATCATTCACAGCGGCGCGCTCGGCGACGATCAGGAAGTGCTCATCGTTACGCTCGTCAACTCGGCGGTGGGCAACGGATGGGCGGCACGAAGCGCATAGATGGCTGTGCTGACGATAGGCAGCTTGTTAAAACATTTGATGATAATAGCCTATAAAACGCTTTACTGGAAATGAGCAATTAATAATTAGCATGGCAAACAACTCCAAACCAGAACTTTCAATTCAAGTTATTATTGCCATCATCGGTGCGATGGCTGCGATCTGTACCGCTACGATCGCCATCGTGCCCAAGGTTTTGCCAATGATCTTAGGACCAACCCCAACAGCGATACAGGCGCCAACTTCGACTCTCCCAATACTCCCAAAACAAGCCTTTGCGGAAACTTCCGCCGTCCCAACCGATACCTCCAACCCTGCAGGGATTTCAACTATAATGCCAATGGATACACCTGCATCCACTTTTACACCAACATATACGAGCACCAACCAGCCATTAGCCGATCTGACCGTGGCTGCTATTAGCAATCCAATCTGTATAAAGGACCAAGGTCCTACACCTGGGAAAGTTTATGTAAAATTCAGCATTATTGTGCGGAACGTTGGTCCTGCATCTACTCGTGCTTTTGGTCCATTCAGCGTTCGCGTAAACCTGATCTTCGGTCGACAACGGTATGGCCTCGACGAATGGGCTTCCGGGTTTGATGGTCTGATCAGCAGTTCCAACATGGACATCTCAAATCTTAACCCCAATGATGATATCAAATTAAATCTATCCATTGATCTAAAAGGAAATACGAACTTTGGCGTTGAAGTTATCGCTAATTCGGGATCAAACACTATTCCTGAGTTGGATACAACCAACAACATACTCATACAAAGCTTTTCAATCATTTGCGTGTAGAGTTTTGCAAAATCGATTCACCGTGCTGGCAAGACGCACATCCTCTCAGGGCAAAAATTCATTAACCGCTAAGAGCGCGAAGAACGCTAAGAAAACCCTTAAAACCTTTGTGACCTTCGCGTGCTTCGTGGTTCAAAAAACGATTCATTGCCAAGGATGCGAAGAACGCCAAGAAAACTGAAAGGAATTCAGAATGACGGCAGACATTGAAGCCATTGCAAAGGATATTGTTGACGCCGCGTTTCAGGTTCATAAACAATTCGGACCAGGGTTATTAGAGTCTGCATATCAACGATGCCATGCTTATGAACTCCGCAAGAGGGGTCATATTGTTTTTACCGAATTGAAATTGCCAATTCTCTACGATGGTCAGGAATTTGATGAAGGTTATCGAATAGATGAATTGGTTGATGACCTTGTTATCGTTGAAAATAAATCCGTGGACGAAATCCATCCCATTCACATGGCGCAACTGATTACCTATTTGAAACTCAAAGACTGTAAACTTGGCTTTCTGATAAACTGGAATGTGAAACTAATTAAGAACGGCATCCAAAGAGTCGTAAACGGTCTCGAAGAACCACCCAATCGAGCAGGCTTTACCAAAAAAACTTAGCGCCCTTCGCGAGCTTCGCGGTTCGAAGGAATCTTTACCGCTAAGACCGCCAAGTTCGCGAAGGAAACCCAAAAAGAATCTTTGCGCTCTTTGCGTGCTTCGCGGTTCAAAATTATGACCTTCACCCCACGACCCTCCCAACAAAACATCCTCCGCTATGCAGGCGGGCGGCTGGGTATTGCCGCGGTGCCTGGCGCGGGCAAGACGCACATCCTCTCGGCGCTGGCGGCGCAGATCATTCACAGTGGCGCGCTTGGTGACGATCAGGAAGTGCTCATTGTCACGCTCGTCAACTCGGCGGTGGATAATTTCGAAGCGCGCATCAAACGTTTCTTCGACAATCCGCTCCAAGCCCTCTACAAATATCGTGTCCGCACACTGCATGGGCTGGCGCATGACATCGTCCGCGAGAAGCCTGCGCGCGTGGGACTCGAAAATCGCTTCAGCATCATTGACGAGCGTGAGGCGGGCTTCATCCGCCGCGAGTCGGTCAATGCGTGGCTGGCGTCGCATTCGCTGGATGATTATCTTGATCCTGCCCTCGATCAGTCCAAACTGGATTGGGTCAAACGTCAGCAACTTCCTGATCTATTGGACTCGCTCGCGTTGGCATTCATCCGCTCCTCCAAAGATCGCCTCCTGACTCCCGAAAGCTTGCGTGCCAAACTCGACGCGTCGCCTGCACCTCTGCCTCTCGCTGAACTTGGCTGGAGCATCTACGCGGACTATCAACGTGCCCTCGCTTATCGCGGCGCCGTGGACTTCGATGATTTGATCCGACTTGCATTAACTCTGCTCGAAAGCGACGAGGAATTTTTGGAGCGATTGCGTTATCGCTATCCGTTTATTCTGGAGGATGAGGCGCAAGATTCGAGTCTGTCACAACAACGCATACTTTCACTCCTAAGCGGTTCTCGCGCTGAGCGGAGCGATAGCGGAGACGAAGCGCATGTTGGCGATAACCCCG
>CAZIYY010000304.1:0-2635 GCA_964543585.1 uncultured Anaerolinea sp.
TACAATCAGTTTTGCTATCATGCTCTTACTATACTTCAAATCACTTCAACTTGACTACTACCAAACAAAGTATTGCTGCCGCCGAGGGTTGATCAATGATGAGAGAAACGGAGTCGTGAAGACTCGACTTCTCTCATGGAAAGGAAAATATGCCCGATATCCCAACCATCATCTTCGTCTGTGAATATGGTGCAGCGAAAAGCATCATCGCCGCCGCATACTTCAACAAATTAGCAAGTGAAATAAGATTAGATACACGCGCCATCGCGCGCAGCACACATCCGGATCAGGAATTATCCCCGAAAGCAATCACGGGATTGGGCGCAGACGGTTTGACGCCAACGGAATCAGCCCCGCAAAAATTATCTCTTGTTGATGTACAATCCGCTCAACGGATTGTCGCCTTTTGTAAATTGCCAGAAGAATATCAGAACAAAGTCGCCATCGAACAATGGGATGGCGTCCCGCCTGTGAGTGAGAATTACGAAATGGCTCGCGATGCCATCATCGAGCGAATTCATAAGTTGATGAAGAATTAGGTGATAGTCGTCTATTAATCATGTCATGCTGAGCGTAGCGAAGCATCTCTGATACAACAATCGAGACTCTTCGATCGCGAAGAACGCTCCCTCAGAGTGACATACAAAGGAGTTTCCCATGAAATGGATTACCCGCTCTCACGTCCACGTGGACCGCGTCGCGTGTCCGTGGTTGATTACGCGCTTCATTGATAACGAAGCGGAGTTTTTGTTCGTGCCAACCAGCCAGATCGAAAAAGTTGCCAAGGAACAAGGTGCGATTCCCTTCGATGCCTCTGGCGTTGAACTCGGTCATCACGATGGGCACTGTTCGTTTGAGTCCATCATCCTCAAATACGGCTTGAAAGAACCAGGCTTGTTGCGGCTCGCGAAAATCGTCCACGCGGCGGATGTGGCTGATGACATTGACACCGATCCCATCGCGCGCGGACTTGAAGCGATTGCATCAGGATACAGTCTGCGCTTCCCTGAGGATATGGAAAACATGGAACACCAGTTTGAGGTGTACGATGCATTGTACGCGTGGTGCCGGTTGGAAGTGGCAAAAGAAAAATAGCAAATCGTTGGTCGAGTAGCCTTTCGTGTTCGTCGAAAGGCATATCGAGACCAACACATTATCAGAAAATTCAAGCAAAAGGTGGTCTCGATACGCTTCTCGCTGCCGCTCGAAGCTACTCGACCACCGTATCAACAATGACTCGCGACATCCCCCTCCTCTTCTCTACGCGCATCATCCGCTTATTCTGCTACGGATTCCTATCCCTCGTGCTGACACTCTATCTCATCGAGACCGGGCTTAGCGTGGGACAAGCAGGCTTGATCTTTGCTTTCACGCTGGCAGGCGACGCAGGCATTACGCTCCTGCTAACCACCAATGCAGATCGTCTCGGCAGAAAACGAACGCTCCTCATCGGCGCGTTGTTAATGCTTGGCGCAGGGATCGTCTTTCTGCTGACGCGGAATATTATCCTGCTGATTGCGGCGGCGATTATCGGCGTGATCAGTCCCAGCGGGCATGAGATCGGTCCGTTTTTATCTGTTGAGCAGGCAGGGCTATCGCAACTCGTCTCAGATGAAAAACGCACACAGGTTTTCGCCTGGTATAACCTGGTCGGTTCGTTCGCCACCGCCGCGGGAGCAGGCATCGGCGGATGGCTGGCACATTTGCTTCAGGCTCGCGGGCTGTCAGCCTTGGAATCTTATCGGGTCGTGCTGGCAGGCTACAGCGTGGGAGGCTGCGCTTTGTTCCTCCTATTCCTGAATCTTTCATCGGCGATTGAGGTCCAGTCGACGACTCGGCAAAAGACAACATTAGGACTGCATCGTTCGCGCGGGGTTGTCTTGCGTTTGAGCGCACTGTTCGCGCTGGATGCGTTTGCCGGGGGCTTGATCGTGCAAAGCCTGCTGGTCTATTGGTTTCAGAGGAACTTCGGCGCTGACGTGGGATTGCTCGGCAGAATCTTTGCGGGCGCGAACATGCTCGCGGGGATTTCCGCATTGGTGGCTGTGCCGCTGGCAAAGAGATTCGGGTTGATCAATACAATGGTCTTCACGCATATTCCCTCCAATATTCTGCTGATGCTGCTTCCTTTCATGCCCAATCTGCCGCTCGCCATCGGGCTCCTCCTCCTGCGTTCCAGCATTTCCCAGATGGATGTGCCAACGCGTCAATCCTACACGATGGCGGTTGTGGACCCCGACGAACGCTCTGCCGCCTCAGGCGTGACTGCCATCGCGCGTTCCGTGGGCGCTTCCGTTTCCCCAATGCTCGCCGGAATCTTTCTTGGGAATCCCGTATTATTGCTATCAAGCATTCCCATCATTTCATGCGGTGGAATAAAAATTATTTACGACCTGTTGCTCTTTCGCGCGTTCCGCGCCGTAAAGCCTCCCGAAGAAAAATTGTGATCAATTGTCATCGCTCTCTTACGCGCCGAAGCCGATCCATAGGAGGCCCATCCGTGCAAGTTGAATTCACAGCCACCGACGAATTATCCGAGCGCCAGAAAAGGGGATTGCAAAAATTACGTGAAGCCGTTTATCCACCTGAGGTGATCGCGACACTGCCCGGCAGGTTTTTTACGTGGGCATCGCCG
>CAZIYY010000305.1:0-2627 GCA_964543585.1 uncultured Anaerolinea sp.
AAAACTTGATAGCCAAGTGCCTCTTTAGTGTCCAGTTTTATGGGTGCAGTACACCCTAATCGTGTAGCGGTTTTTGTAGATGAAATAGAACTAACTAAACAAATAAGTTTCTCCTTGGATTTCTTCATGGCAATAAAATCTATATACAATCAGCGACCTAGAGATCAAGAAAGTTATAGATCTCGGTTAAGCTTTGTTTTGGTGGGTTTATCCAGACCAGAAGATCTCATATCGGCTAATATTAACCTTTCCCCTCTCAACCCAGATGTCGTTATCGAGTTGACGGATTTCACCGTGGAGAATGCTGCGCCTCTTGTGGACGCATTACCCAATCGGGGAACATCAAAAGACAATCTTACTCGTTGGGTGCTTGAGTCCACTGGCGGGCATCCATACTTAACTCAATTAGTTTGTTATCAGTTGTCAAAAAATATAGATCCTGTAAACGAACGTTCTCACGTTTTGCAAGCGGTAAATGCCGTAATAAGATCAGAGGATATTCAACAAAAACATTTAAGTTATATCAAACATTATCTTGTTGATGGCGATGATTCTGATGAAAAAACTGCTGTGCTTTGCCTCCTTTGGCTTATCCTGAATAAAGACAAAATAAGCGACAATAATGATCGGATAATAAAGCTATTAAAATTGTCGGGTATTGTTAAAAATGAAGACGGAGTTCTTGCTGTCAGAAACAATATATATATATCGCTGATAGACAAAAAATGGGTTGAAGCGGAATTGGGGAAGAAAGGAGTTGACGTTGCTAAAGGGTCTCTAGTGGTCAAGAATTATGCAGCCTCCATCCAAAACCGTCATACAAAGCCATCGCCACCAAATACTTCATCCAGCGATTCGAGCGAAATAGAGCCCGATATGCTACAGCAACAGATTGCGGAAATCGAGGAGCTGCTCGCTGAACAAAAACTTGAAGAAATAACTCATGAATCGATATTAACTCAGCAAGAAACGATAGAAATGGAGTTCGAGGATGAGAATAAAGTTGAAGTCGAGCAAGCGAGCGATGTTCAGGTTGAGCAAGAGAACGATGAAGCTCAGCCTGATAACCGGTTATTAAGGAACAAAGGTTGGAAAATTGATACTCTGCGTCTGGGTACCAGGAATATTCCTATTCGTCAAATTGCGATTTTGGTTCCTCTGGTTGGATTAGTGCTGACAGCAAATTTCATTACCTTAGTATATTTTGGTGTGAGTATTGCTTTGTTATTCTTTTCATTTATTCTATTAATATCAGTTGTAAGCTATATGGCTATAGTGCAAGCTCTTACTGAAAGGAATCCTGAAAGAATAGGTAGGTATTTGGATGATGATACGCCACAGCAATATCCCAGACCCTTACCGCGTAACTTTTTCAAGAGACTTATTTTTGATTGGCCAGTCAGAATTAAAAGATATTTACTTCAATTCGACAAATGGCTCGATGAGAAGTTGATAGGTGCGGATATTTCGTTACGAACAAATGAATTTTATTTCATTATCACCGCTTCAACATTAATTGCAGGTTGGGTCGGTTATTATATTGGAGGGCAATCGATAGCTGTTTCCACTGAATTAATGTTTTTTCTGCACATCTGTCTATATAGTTATTTCGTTAGACGCCGTATAAATAATGCCAAAGCAATGGACGCTGTAATGCAGCAAACGCTAACGTTTATGATTAATGCGTTAAGATCAGGTTTTTCAGAATTACAGGCAATTCAGATAACAGCAAAAGAAATAGGGGGACAAGTTGGCAGAGAATTTAATCGTATTATTGTAGATGTTCAGCTAGGCAATCTTTTATACAAGTCTTTTAATACCCTCAGCAAGAGAGTGCCATCTCTCGGCTTGGCGATGATGAATGAAATAATTACCGCTTTTAGAGAATCGAGAGGAAATTTATCAGATGCCCTCGAAGAGCTAAGAGGGCATCTGCGGTCAATTGAAAAAATTGAGAAAATGATTTCCGATGGAAAGTTCCCGTCTTTTTCACTGGTTTACTCCCTGATTTTTTTTGTTGTTTTCTGCCAAGAAAAAATACTGCCTTCAATAAATTTGCCTGTAACAAGCAATTCTAATGGCTCCCTCGTTTTTATTCTTTCTCTCTCTTTCTTGACTCTTGCATCTCTAATATTTTCATTTGCGTGTCAGTTAATGGATGATGCGTCTTATTCGGCACGGAATTTTCTAGGTGATATTTCTATTGGAATATTATTTTGCTTAGGTGGATACTTAATTGGCTTTTCACAGATAAGCCTTCTATGGTTAACTATGATACTCTTTTCTCGAAGCAAGCTTGGCTTAATGTTTTTTCTTCTAACTGGTATCACAGCAATAGGGTATTTCATGCCCATTAATCTTATACAAGAATTAATTCTTGTTCTGATGAAAAATCTGTTTGTTGGGGTTATTCAATTGATGGCGTTATTTTATTCGGCAGTCAATGGGGTAAATTTCTTTAATTTCCAGATCGTTACGGTTATCCATAAATTTTTACAAATCGATTTTGGCTATCTTGAAACAATATTTCGAATGTTGATTGTTGTTGTTGTTGGTATGCTCGTGCTTGTGTTTATAGTGGATAAGGAAAATTAGACACGAAAGCGGGCATAATTGAGGTGCATTTT
>CAZIYY010000306.1:0-2581 GCA_964543585.1 uncultured Anaerolinea sp.
GTTCATCCCGTTTTTCAACCAGTTTCCACTGCATAAGTGGCGAAGATATTGTTAAGTAGAATCACTTTCAGTGCCCGCCCTGAGTGAAGTCGAAGGGTCACTCTGAGGCGGCTTCACGTCGAATGAAAATGTTTGCGGCTCGGCAGCGGGTCCATCGGGATAAAAAAGTTTCGCTTCAACTGTATATGGATTTTTCAGTTCGCCGCGAATGTGCATCGTGAATTCGAGTTTCCAGGTCATCGGCTCGACGATGCTCGATGACGCGACCTCTTCGCCATCCGCATCATTGAGCGTGACTTCGAGGTACGGACGTTTTTGAAACGGGGTGATCTCAATGTTGACGCGCAAACGGTAGCCATCAGGATATGGTTCAGCCGAGAGCAACGTAATACGCGTCTCCTCGGGCGTCATGCGTTGGAGGTTGTCTTCAGGAAAAAAGAAATCCATGGGTTAGTCTTTTAGTTTGCTAGTCGCTAGGCTCCAATCATCAATCGTAAATCCAAAATCGTAAATCGTAAATCGCCTCTCATTCATCAAACAAAAACGTCGCTTCCGAATATAAGCGCACGCCTTTCTTCTTCACGCGTTCCTCGATCCACTTCTGGAGATATTCCTTCTTGTATTCGATTGGCTTTCCGCTCGACAACTCATGCAACGGATAATTCAAATGCAGGGCGCGCGGCGAAACGGTGAATCTTGTAATTCCCGTCGGCAGGACAATTCTGCGCCCCGCCAGTTTGAGGACGGTTTTGATCTTGAAACTCGGAAAGATGATCAGCGCAGTCAGGTTGGGATAAATGCTCTTGAGTGAGTCAACCAGCGTCTGGCTTGTGCGGTCAATGGTTGCGCGCGATTTATAAATGTTCACAATGTTATTCAGCGTGCGTATGTGGCTTGCCAGGTCGGTCGGCGTTTCTGCAAGCAAATATAGTTTTCCGTCAGGAAATCGAACATGCACTGGCACGTACTTCGGCGCGTCCAAAGATTTGTGCGTGTCAACTTTTATGACTTCGAGTCCCTCCACTTTGCGAAGGTCGCTCATCAACGTCTTCGCGCTCATGTCCCATACAATATGATTCCACGTATGCAAATTCACGTATGGGTCATCCGCCTCCACCACTTGCGCGACAATGTGGGGAAATTCCATTTCGGTCAACGATGTGACGCGGTTCGCGCCATCCAGCACCATGTATCGTTTTGTGCCGTCCATTAACGGCATCACAATCGGAGGGTTGCGCAAAATTCCGGCCGCGCGCAATTTCTCCACGAGCGGCAGGGTGCGCTGCATGTCGTGATCTTCATGCAAAATTAAACTTTCAAGCGGAAGGATTCTAAGATTGGGGAGGTTTGAAATCATCGGGCGAAGGATACCACACTAGATTGGCGTTTCAAACGCTTTGTCCTGACTGGCGAAGGATTCGAGCGCCTTCCCAAAGTCGTCAGGATATGGCGCGGTAAAAGTTTCCCGTTTTCCATTTAATTCGATTGTCAATGAATACGCGTGCAAAGCGGGACGCGTGATAATGTCCGTTTCTTTCGCGCCATATAGGATATCTCCCAAAAGCGGATGCCCCAACGCGTACGCATGGACTCGTATCTGATGCGTCCGCCCCGTCATTGGCTTCACCTCCATCAAAGCCGACGCCTGGAACTGTTTCAAAATTCTTAATCGCGTCTCCGACGGCTTCCCGTTTTTGTTGTCCACCATCGTTCTATGTTTATGCCCCACATTGACCCTGAGCGGGTGCTTCGCGATCTTTTCATCCCATTTTGGGTTTCCCTCCACAATCGCGTGATATACCTTTTCCGCTTCATGTTTTTCAAATTGTATACTGAGGGCGCGGTGAGTCTCCGCGTCGCGCGCGAAGACCATCACGCCGCTGGTAACCTTGTCGAGACGATGAACAATGAATACTTTGCTATATTCCTCTTCCAACGTCTTCAATAGATAAGGCGCGTCCTTTTCCCATCCATCAGGCAGGACGGGAAGTCCAGCAGACTTATCCAAAACCAACAAGTGTTCGTCTTCGTGAAGGATTTTCATTTGGCTTCAACTGCTTGCGAAAGATTTGCCCTGGCTTTTTTCGCCAGCCTGCTATGTTTGAAACCCGTGCCAAAACACATGATTGCGCCTCCCAAAAAGAACGCGCTGTAAGTCAAGGCCGAGGTGATTAAAAAGAGAGTTCCAACCAGATAAAGTTCAAAGGACGAAATTTTGTATGAGAAATATTTTCGATACATAATCTGCCCCTCAACGCCGCCTTCTTTCCTCACCAGGTTTATCATAAAGACATTGCGAAGGTGACGAAGATGCACTGCAACTTCGATCAATAGGAACATGCCGAGATATAACAGGTATAACCAGGGCAGCGTAAGCAGATAAACAAACACCCACCAGAGCGCGGTGATCACCAGGCTGTAAAGAATGAGCAGGATGATATGACGTTTCGAAATGGGTTTGAGCGTGTCGATATCCTTTTGATACTGCGGGGTTAGTTCAAAACTCCCCTCAAATTGGAAATGACCAATTTCCTTGAATCCCCGCGCGGAGTAAACGGTCAGATAATAATCGCTGATGTAA
>CAZIYY010000307.1:0-2576 GCA_964543585.1 uncultured Anaerolinea sp.
TTTGCCATGAGTTTTCTACTTTTCACTGGTATCATTTTACGGGAGGGTTACCGATAGACAGACTAATAGGCAGCGTGAGGTTAGGGAAGAGACCATAGGAGAAGCTCAAAATATTATCGAAACATGGAACGTTGCTACCAAAAAGCTAATCTCACTTGAACATTCACTACTTTATTCTAAAGATGTTGATAGGCAGAAGGATGAAATAACAAAACTGCTTGAGATGGTAAAATTTAAAGCGAAAACGGTTAGAAGTATTGTCCTCTTAGGTGACTCTGATATGATGGACTTAGATAGAGAACTAACATCACTATTTGAAATAGAATATGGAAATATGTTAAATCTAGGAAACATGATTTTAGATAAAGAAATTCCTGATGAAAAGACTATACTTGAGAGAACGTCAGAATTTAATAACAAAACAATTAAAATGATTGCTAACATGCAAGCTAAACTTGATATGTTAGTTCGTAAAGACATAGGTCTAATGTAGAAACTGAGAAAATAAAATAAATTACTCCCCGAAAGGGGAGTTTTTATTTATTCATCTATTATTGATTTATAGGGTTTGTTTTTCCCCGGAAGTGGGCCCAGGTGGATTCGAACCACCGACCAAGGAATTATGAGTTCCCTGCGCTAACCACTGCGCCATGGGCCCCATTTAGTAAGCAGTAACCAGTAATCGGTGAGCCAGTAACTGTTTCACTGGTGACTGATTACTGGTCACTGAATCAGAGCGGGAGATGGGATTCGAACCCACGCATATCAGCTTGGAAGGCTGACGCCTTACCACTTGGCGACTCCCGCGTGCGGTCGAGATTTTACCACAATCAAATATCATCGTCAGCCGAAAGTTTCTGGGAAATGCTTTGCCTCTCGCAATATATATGCTAAAGACAATTTTTGTCTTATACTTTTGTACTGAGGCATTTATTGGCGCCGACCATCGAACCCGCCGCTGGAAAGGGAGAAGCAATGGCAAATGACGAGCAATTGAAAATATTGAAGAGGGGCGCTAGGGCTTGGAATAAGTGGCGAAATAAGAACCCTAATGCTGACGTCGAACTCAGTAGGGCTGACATCAGTAAAGCCAATCTCTCGGGAGCCGATCTCAGTAAGGCCTATATAAGTGAGGCCAATTTCGAAGAAGCCGATCTCAGTAGAGCTAATCTTATGAAAGCCGTTCTTAGTGGGACTAATCTCTATAGAGCCAATCTTACTAATACCGATCTCAATGGGGCCAAGCTAATTGGATGCGATCTCCGGGGAACCATGCTCAATGGAGCCGATCTCGTACACAGTAATTTTTGGAAGGCATGGCTGGGTGCCACAATTTTTGGATATTCAGACCTGAGCGAAGTGACGGGATTGGCGGATGTAAATCATCATGCACCTTCCATTATTTCGATAGACACATTTGACTTTTCAAAAGGAAAGATCCCAGAAGTCTTCTTGCGGGGTTGTGGATTGAGCGATGCAGATATTGAATACTCAAAACTATCCAATCCTAGCTTGAGCAATGAGGCGATCAACAAAATCTTGTACAGGATATATGATATACGAGCAAGCCAGGCTATCCAGATTTCTCCTCTCTTTATATCCTATGGCCATGCCGATAGCCCCTTTGTGGATAAACTCGAAAGCCACCTGAATAAAAGAGGTATACGATTTTGGCGTGATATTCATGAGATGAAGGCTGGACGAATGGAAAAACAAATTGACCACGCCATCCGCCAGAACCCCACAGTGTTATTAGTTTTGTCGCAACACTCTCTAAGCAGCGATTGGGTAGAGCATGAAGTCCGCAAGGCGCGAGAGCTGGAAAAGGAAATGGGACGCGATGTTTTGTGTCCCGTTGCTTTGGATGATAGCTGGAAGTCTAGTCCCTGGCCAAAACGAGTCATGGAGCAGGTGATGGAATACAACATCCTTGATTTTTCCGCATGGAAAGATGACAGCAAGTTTGGTGATATGTTTCGTAAACTGATCGATGGATTGGAATTGTTTTACAAGGGATAAGTCATGGCAAATCAAGAACAGCCTGTGGCGGAACATTTGCTATAATTGATTATTGCAATAATCTATAGTAGGATAGTCCCATGAAGAAAAAGAAGGCTAAGTCGCCGAAAACCGTAAGGCACCCAATGCATGGGGAGATAGTAGAAATAATAGCGTTGGCTAAAAGTAAGGCGGTAGAAACCAAACGAAAAGTACAGCCGCTTGATGAAAAACTTCAACATATCATTGATGAAGCCGATGTGACAATACCTTTAGTCAATAATCTAAAACCGATTTATTATGAGAGTATGAAAGGGATATGGACTTCAGTCTCGGAACAGGTTTCAGATTTGGATGAAGATTTGAAGCTTCTAAATCTAAACATAAATTCAACAACTGGTTCATCAAGTACCTCTACAGTAGTAATGTCGGGAGCCTATATCAATGATGGATATTTAAACGTAGAAGATTCTGATTTTACAAATTCTTGGGTGAAGTTTGAAGAGTTTGCAAGTAGAGCTAGTAGTGTCAAGTACCCATTTTATATACCAATGATAAATAGACACGCTTCGCAGTCA
>CAZIYY010000308.1:0-2566 GCA_964543585.1 uncultured Anaerolinea sp.
TCTAAGACCTCGATGGAGCATTTCGATTTATTCAGCCTTTTGATCTGTAGTATTAGACGGATAACCAAGCTGTCCATTGGTGATAAAAATAAGCGCCAACGCCGCCACGATGTAAATGTAAATTCCAGAAGCAGTGTTCCCGGCATCCTGCGGATAGTTCGGGATCAAACTGCCCATCCAAGCCTGCGCCGCACCCAGCGAAGCGTGGATCAAAACTGCAAACAGGATACTGCCTTTGGCATTGTTGAAAACCCAAGTCGAGATGACCGTAATTGACATGACGGCAACAGTACCGGTCGCAAATTCTACGAGATCGAATGGACCGCTCGCCACTGGACCCATAACCAGAAGGTAAACGGGCAGGTGCCAAAGTGCGTGAAAAAAGCCAACGATCAGACTCGAGGCGAGCGGGTGATAACTTTCCTGCAAACGAGTCAGGGCAAATCCACGCCAGCCGGGTTCTTCGCCCCAGACGAGAAAAGCGGGAAAGATCAACAGGGCGGGCAGGTAGGAGGAAAAGAATGTAGCCCAGTTCGCGCGCAGATCTGCCACAGGCACGCCATGCAATGAAATACTGCCAGCGGCAATATAGTAAATTGGAAAGGCGAAGATCACGAACAGATACCAGCGCACCCCAACCCGCCATTGACCGTAGCGTCGAAACAATTTCCGCATCCCGTCTTTTCCGTCCACAGCATTCGTTACCAGATATGCCGCCAACGTCGGTCCGCTGAACACACCCAGGATATATAGGATGATAAATAAAATCATCGGCACGCTGTACGGGAGCAAGCCTAAGCCGTCCTTGCCCAGAACCATTGGAAGTTCCAACAACCAGGTGCCGGCAAAGGCGATTGAAAAGAAAGCCACTAGTGGATGTTGCCGCATCCAGACTGAAAATGAGGAAGCGCTGGTGGATGGCGCTGACATTGAGTTCATTTGTGTTGTAGACATTGTTTTCTCCTTATTGAATAACTTTTTCCGACACGAAGTGAGCCAGTGGACATAGAATACATCTCGCCTTTCCCACTGACATGAGGCTACGCTCACGAATCAAATGGGAAATCATAGTTCCAGCGAATGCGGTTCCACCTCGCTCCACCGATCATATATAGAATGGCGAATACCAGCACGAGCAGTCCAACCAGGCTGCCCAGCACAATGCCGATCCACTTAAGAATCTTGCGTATCATGTTGAAGCATTCTCCTTTCATAGCTATGAAACAGACACGCACAGCATAGCACGCAAGGTCTTCCCGCGTCATGAGACTGGTATCCCGACTGGTCGGGAATTATTCTGTTCCTTGTCTAATGGCATTGTGTGCGTGCGACTCGTAATGATGACCCTGCAGAGTTGCATTGCGATCTCTATCCCCCGTCCGTTTTCTAATTTCCTCTCAAAACAATCTGTTGAACTGCTTCATGATCTCGCGCAACTTGTCGTGCGGTAATGCCTTGATGCTCACGCCGTTATGCCCAGTCATATCCTCCGCCGCGACCATGGAGTTGATAATTGCCTCTTCGGCGGCGTAGGCTGAAGCCATTAACAACGGGTCAATGAAATTGTTGCTGAGCGACTGCACGGAAGCCAGACCTTTTTCATCACCAATCGCTGCGTTGGGATTGGCGGTGGAGAATGCAAGGAAGATGTCTCCACTTCCATTTCCACCCAATGAACCAGTTCGCGCCATTCCTAACGATGCGCGTTTGGCGAGTCGTTTGAGTTGATGCGGGAGGAGTGGTGCGTCGGTGGCGATGATGATAATAAGCGAGCCATCATCCTGTTTGAAAGGATTCTCCCCGTTGCTCCAGACTGTGTCGTCTTTCAAATAATGTCCAACAGGAACTCCCGCGATTGTGAGTTGATATCGTCTGCCAAAGTTTGTTTGCACAAGAATGCCCACTGTCCAACCGCCCATGCTTTCAGGCAGTTTGCGGGAGGATGTCCCTGTGCCGCCTTTGAATTCGTAGCACAACATGCCTGTCCCGCCCCCGACGTTTCCTTCTTCGATTGAGCCTGATGAGGCGTTCTCCAAGGCTTTCATCACATGTTCGGGCTTGACGAAGAATCCGTTCATATTGTTAAGCCATCCGTCAGCCGTCTCTGTGACGAGCGGGCATGACCATCTTTGAAATATCGCGTCATGTTCCACCTGCCATTGAATAATCGTGTCGCGGACAACGCCAACCGAATGCGTGTTTGTGATGCCAATCGGACCTTCAAGAAAGCCGCCTTCCTCAACCCATGCCGAGCCTGTCATTTCTCCGTTGCCGTTGAAGGGAAACCATGCGGCGAAGACGGGTTCGTGATTCTCTTGTCCACGCGGGTGGATGATGGTCACGCCCGTCCGCGCTGAGTCGCCTTCGATAACTGTGGCATACCCAATGGTCACGCCTTGAACGTCTGTGATGGCATTGTGAGTCCCAGTGTTGCCCTCGAATGGGATTCCTAAATCGCGCGCGCGGGGTTTGGGGATGGGCATGGGTCTAACCTTTCTGGAGTGGGTAAGGATTGATCTTGCCCTGAAAAAGTGGACAGGATTAATGTCTTGATTTTAGTTCGAAC
>CAZIYY010000309.1:0-2557 GCA_964543585.1 uncultured Anaerolinea sp.
TCGCAAAGTTTTTAAAGAGCACTACCCTACATCTTTAACTTGTTGAGGTACTAGTGACCTCCTGGCCAACCAGAGCCCGTAGTTCTATCTCGAGCCGTTGTGGTGGAGCGGCACGTGGAACAGTTACGTTTCCATCGGTTGTAGCGTCCAACACACGGTCAAAAAAGCGGTTCTGGAGCGAGAAGCCAAGTTTGAGAAGCGCATTGTAGTGGCTGACATTGAGTGTCGCCAAGTTACGAAGGTAACGCATGGTCTCGTCGCGGGAAAAGCGTATAAACTCTTCGCGTACTGTTCGTTCATCCAACTCCCCACGCACAACTCGCAGTGCGAGTTCACTGTAGCGCTCTACCGCGCGTGCTTGTTCACGCATGGAGCTGATGATAAGGTCTTCTATCCTCTTGCCAAGATCTTGAGGTTCCTCGCTCATAACTTCCTCCAATTATTTGTCGCGACTTATGACATACTCTGCCATCCCCAGTAAGAAATCGCGGTGGACTGAAGGTGGCATCCAAGCATAAGCCCGAAAGAGAATTTGCTCAGCCTTGTGGGCCAACCGGCGAGCAAAGTTGCGCGCATAGTCGATACTGCCATGTGCATGGATCAGACTATACAGATAGCGAATATCGTCTGCGGTTTTCTCATTGCGCGGCCGCTCCAAAATGCTCCGGGCGGTCCCCTGCTCATCAGGGTTGGCAGTTCGCATCATATGAAGCAGTATCAATGTGCGTTTACCTTCCCTTAGGTCGCCGCCGATCTCCTTGCCATAGAGACCCTCATCAGCAATGAGATTGAGTACATCGTCCTGAATCTGGAATGCCACGCCTATGTAAGTTGCGAATCTGCGCAGAAGTGAGAGTTGCGATGGCTGTCCGGCTGTGATGATCGCACCGATATGTATTGGTGCGATGAAGGTATACCAACAAGTCTTTTTATACGACATGAGGACATAATTACGATCGCGTAAATTCCACTGTTTGTGACGTACCCAGTCGAGTTCCATTGCCTGGCCCTCCACCGACTCACGCGCCATACGGGCGATAATCTGAAGAATGCGCAGCGCCTTGCCCATGCCGAGGAGACGCATGTTGTCCAAAAGAGGTTGAAGGCACAATGCATTCATTCCATCACCGACATTGACGGCGATGGCGGCTCCGTAGTCATGGTGAAGGGTCGGATAGCCGCGCCGCATCAAAGAGCCATCCTCGACATCATCATGTATTAGGAAGGCATTGTGGTAAAGCTCAAGTACTGCCGCAGTCCGCATAACGTCTTGGAGGCGCCCGCCAAGCGCACGACATGTTGCGATACAAAGCGAAGGACGAAGCGCTTTCCCTCCCCGCAGAGGATATTCAAGCATGAGATCATACAAGATTGGTCGATAGCGGTTGTTAGGAATAATCTCCTGCATCTCAGCCAGCACCAAATCGCGGCACTCTGCCAGATAACGTGTTAAAATTAATGCCGGCATGCCCATAAATTACTCCTAATCTCTGGAGGCTGAATAAACCCATTCCTATATTTCACTTTATTGACAGGGCATTACGAATCTATGAGGGAAAACCGGGAAGCGATACCAATGAGATTATTGTACACCAGCTTCATTCTTAATACAAGAACTATTAGGGCAAGAGTCTGTAACATAGGCAGTTGGTGAAATGCGGAAACAAGCCAGACAAAGAATTTATCGGTACTTGTGTTGAATTAGTGAGGATAACAGCCTGCCAACAACAGACCAGCTTGCATACCTTGCCAGGATTTGTAGCCCCGCACGGTTCTGGCACGCATTTTCATGCGACCAATGGCTCGTTCAGTGGAATTGTTGGTCCACGGGACGGCGGGTTCGGATTGGAAAGCACAATACCGCTGCCAATCCTGACTGAGACGTAGCAGTAGATCGCGTAACTGTTCCAAAGCAAAACGCGTTTGGTTTCGCTTTGACTGACGACCTGGCAATTGTTTCCAAAGCGCATATAACTTCTGACTGCCATCGGGTGGCAAGACGTCCAACAGTTCTCGAATTTCATCTAACACCCACAACCATTCCTGGGGAATATGCTCCTGCAAGTGCTTGAGGGTTTTGCCTACCCAACGCCGGACATGGAATTGACACACCTGATGTCCGAGTTGCAGTTTCTCCGCGACAATCTTGTAACTGGAGAGATCATCGGTGACGATGACGGTGATGCCATGTCGCTGGACCAAAGGTGTCAACCAACGCCGGACGGCTTGCGGATCATATTCATTGATATACCCGAGCGCGAGCGGTTCACCGCTGCCCAAGTCAACCGCCACCAAGACCAATTGTTTTTCGCCCCAGCCCAAGACCCTGGCACCGTCCAATCCCAAAATACGCACCGGTTTCCAGTGATTGCGATTCTTGATCTGCTGGGCATCCTCTTGTACATCCCGCCAGATTGTCATGAAACTCACCAGCACCTGCAAACCACTCAGAATCAGGCTGCTGGCGCGATGGCTCAACCCCAAGCTCCATAGCAAAATAGCCACTGTCAAGTACCCATTTTATATACCAATGATAAATAGACACGCTTCGCAGTCA
>CAZIYY010000310.1:0-2537 GCA_964543585.1 uncultured Anaerolinea sp.
TAAGCATGCTTCATGTTATACGGAATTTTTCCGTAGACTCAACGGTTGGGCGGCCCTTTACCTGTAGTAATCAAGCTCCGTAAACTCCCGTTAATATAAGAGCCCCATGCGCTTGAACATTCATCGAAACACTCGAATTCGGGAACTAAACCTAGTGAGTGAAGCGGACTTCTGTTTTATCACCCTTTTTAGCGATATCAAAAGCAATGTTCGTGCCCTTCCACTCGGTCTTGTCTTGGGTAAAATTAAGATTGGCGTCTACAACATGCCAAACGACTTTTTTACCCGGAATTAACTCTGTTACCTTCTGTTTGGAATAATGGACGTCTTCGTAACGATACGTAAACTCATCACCGAGTTTGTCGGTGCTGCCTTCAACACCCGGTTCTCCTGACCACCATCCACGAACGTTATTGATGGCAGCGAAGACTGCTTCCGGACTTTGGTCTACTGTAAAGGTAGTGGTGTAATTTCGATCATTCATGTCTCTCTCCTTTTTGATATACAGACTGCGAACTCTATGTCATCCAGACTGTTGTGCGTTCCGCACTTTGCTTGGAGGCGTGGTGTAAATCTTGCGCCACACCCGCCGCAGTTGCCGGGTGGAAGCAAAACCTGCGCGCTCGGCCACGCGCTCCATGTCGAGCCGCGTTTGACTGAGGAGTTCGCGGGTCAGCGCGACCCGCAGGCGGTTCGTATAATCCATGATGCTCATACCGGCGTTCTCGTTAAATAATCGGCTGAGATGGCGGGCGCTCACGCCAGCAATCCGCGACAGCGCCTCTGTTGTCCATGGTCGGGCTGGGTCGGCTGCTATGGCATCCTGAACGCTATGCACGACGGGGTGAATGTGGTTGCGCCCTTCGAGCCAAGGGGAGACCTGTGGGTCGGAGCCGCTCCGGCGCAAATAGACGACCAGATAGCGCGCGACTGCCAGCGCGCAGGTGTGGTCGGTAATCTGGCTGACGACGTGCAACATGAGATCAATCCCTGCCGTCACCCCGGCGCTGGTCAAGCGTTCACCATCTTCAACGTAGAGTCGATTTTCCAGCACCCGCGCTTTTGGGGCGAGCGCCGCGAGTTGCGCGCACGAAGCGTAATGGGTGGTGCAGGCATATCCGTCAAGCAAGCCCGCGCGCGCCGCCAGGAGCGCGCCCGAACAAATCGAGATGAGTTGGTGGCCGGGTCGGATAACCGCTGTCAGCCATTCAACGAGCGGCACATCGTCATCGTCAGTGGTGGCCATCGTCTCCAGACACATCACTTGATCCACGTTGCCGGCCACGATAACCATTGCCCCTGGGGGCAAGGCGTTGGGTAACGGCTTGAGGCCCGACAATGTTAGTCCGATAGAGGTCAAAACCGAGCTCTTAGCCGCAACATAGCAAACCTCGAAGCGCACGGCTTGTTGAACCAAATTGGCGCAACGTAACACTTCGAGCGGGCCCGCCACATCCAACAACAGTGTCTGTGACGGGAGCGCCACATAAACAGGAATCCGCCGGGTTGACTGATCGTCGGTCAATTGTTGACCTGCGCCGGACCGGCCAGCGCTTCCTCAACCGTCGCAATTCGGGCAAAGCGTCTGTCCAACACGAGTTCGGTCCGGGCTTTGATTTCTTCCGCCGTCCACGATTCTCCATTCCGGCCGGTCATCGGAAAGGTCAACGTCGCCTCGGTCACATAATCAACTTCATATCCCATATCCGAGGCATGGCGCGTGGTGGTCTCACAGCATTGCTCTGTGCGAATACCAGAAATGATCACCCGCCGGATGCCGTGTTGGATGAGCCAGACATCGAGGCCACTGCCGATGAGGGCGCTGTGGCTGCGTTTGTAGAATACGGCATCTGCCTCAACCGAGAGTCCGGCGAACGGCACCACATGGCCGGATGCCAATGAGAAGTCTCCTGATTCCTCGACGTGGAAGATTTGCAAAACCGGAATCTGGCGCACCTTGGCACCGTCAACAAGCGCCTGTACCCGGCTCACAAATGACGGCGCATCACGATCGGTCCAGTACGGACGATGGCGAAATGATTCCTGCGCGTCAACGACAATTAGAGCAGTTCCAGAATCGGACATATTATGATCTCCTTTGATTTACGGCATCACATCATATTAAAGCAAATATAAGTGTTCCTATTATCTAAAACAAGACCAACTGTTGCCAAAAAGCGGACTAAAAAGGACAATGGAATCCATCAGGCTTTATTTTCGCTGCCGCGCAGCGCCTAGTAACGACTCGCCGCGGTGCGCAAGCGCCACCTCTCAACGCCGACACGATCAGCGCAGGTGCCAGCCCGCGTAAGCAAAGCCCCTTGAGCATGAAATCAGCGCGGACGTTTCGTTTTGAGCTGGCCTCTTTTCCACCCTTGAGACTGCTACTCATTGTTGGGCGCAATGCATATGTTGGCTATTCGAGATGCTAGTTGGTGACATTCAGGACAATTTTACCGAGTGTATGACCATTTTCAATTATTTGATGAGCGCGTTGGATGTCACACCAATCCATGACTTGTGTAAGTGTGCTGATT
>CAZIYY010000311.1:0-2521 GCA_964543585.1 uncultured Anaerolinea sp.
AATTGGACGATTAAGTTGGTCCATGCCTTCCTCCACAAATAAAAAATGGTCGGTATTACATATCAGTAAGAGAAACTTTCTACTGAACACTATAGATTGTAGTGTATGGCCTCCGGCGTTTTTCTACAAGCAGTTTGTTTCCGGGGCAAACCAACGTTCCGCATTAGCCGCTCGGGGAGCACCAGCGGAGCGAGGCGGCTGCATGCGCTTGTTAGGCCGGCATTTTGCTTACTTAATTCTATGCCACAAACGCTTTAACTATTCTAGTAGCAGCACCTAATACTTTATCATCTTTATCATAATCCGGATCAAAGGAAGTAATTGCACCTGCACAAACCTCAAATCTCTCTTTGACCATTCCGATAACCTCCTCAACAACTTCCACTGAAAGACCGCCTGGTACCGCTAAATGATTTGGTAACGCTTCACCCGTGTCAAGAACGTCCATATCCACGTGTAGGTAAACTCTTGCCACCTTATCCCTTAATTTGTTGAATGCTGCGTCAACAGCTTTGCGAATACTACTTTCCTCTTCACCTGGCATGACAACCTCAATCTCTGATTGTTGGAGCAGCCTCTCCTCCTCTGGATCCAAATCACGCGCCCCGATGTGAAGGACATTCGCTTCGGGGATAGGGCTGAAACCGGGAATTGTTCTTAGAAGTGACCGCCAACAGCGACCTGTCGCCATAGCCAGCCCCATCCCATCAAGAAAACCACTGATGGTGGTTTCGGGGGTATTGAAATCTCCATGAGCATCGAACCACACGATACCTAATCGGTTTTGACCAATTCCTGCTATAGTACCAAGACAACTATTACAATTCCCAGCCAGCACAATGGGAAACATTTTGCTACTGATGGTTGAACTGATCTGCTCGGCTAACAATCGATTCAATTCAAATGTGGTCCCAATCTCAGTCGTAAAAGAAGCCTTTGACTCAATGCGATATGAACCAACTTGATGACCAAAGTCTCGAAGTATTTGATCAACTCCATGTTGGAGGAGGCGCTCAGGCCCGCGCCCCGTGCGAATACCTTTATGACCTGAGTCATAAGGAATCTGAATAATTTGAATATTCATCAGTCAATCCTTTCGAAATGCCGATAAGTTTTTTGATGAAGGTAAAACCACGCGCTTAACGGTCAGCGTCAGCCGCGGTTGCAATGGAAAGCCTTGACAGCTGGGAAGGCGCTCACCTCACACCAGCGCAGAAAATCGCCCATGTCCAGCCGTAGCCTACACGCGGTGTTACTCATCGGTCGGCGGCGCTATGTCATTGGTCAGAGGGGAGTTGCGTCAAGGTGACACTGGACTCATCCACAAAGACTGCCGGTTCTTCCCACGGATGATTAGGAATGAGGCCGAGGGTCAGGACTTTGTCAAGCAGAAGCGGATCGCGAGGGATGATGAATTCGACCCTTACCGAGGCGACCCGGGAGATGTGACCCTGGGTGCCGGAGGATGGGTTGGATCCGGGCAACGGTCTGAACTGCTCGACACCTTCCGCAGACCACCAGGCGGCCTGATCATAGCGGCCATACTTAAGCGGTACGACGCTGGTTATTCCGGTCAGTAACGTCTCGAGCCTGTCAAGTGGAACGAACGTTGTGATGCGGTACACCGGCTTGAGGACCATGTGATCTCTCCTCTCAAGTACAAAGGGCAATGCCGCCCAACGGTCGGCTTCACTCGCGCCGCGTAGTGTAGCGGCGCGGGGCGGCATGGGCGGGTTGGCTGGCTTCCTGTGGAGGACGGCTCGTGAGTACGACCGACACTGGCCCAAGCCGCAACATGTGTGTCCGTCGTACTGCTCACGCACGTTCTGTCACTGCGAGCCGGATGCCCAAGCCAATCAAAATGCTCCCAGTGATCCAGCGCAGACGAGTCATGAACCGCGGTTGGCGCGTGAGCCGCGTATGCAGGTGGTCTGTAACATAGGCGAGGAGACCCAGGAACAGGATATCCGAGAGTGCAAAGAGGAGGCCCAAGATCACGATCTGCAGGTGTGCGTTGCCATGCGCCGGATTCACAAATTGCGGTAAGAAGGCAACATAGAAGAGAATGGCTTTGGGATTGAGCAGATTGGTTAGCATCCCTTGCCAATAGACCGACGTTAGTGATTGCGGTCGATGCTGTGTTGCGAGTGCAAATACCTGCTTATCACGGATTGTCTTGACTCCAAGATACAGGAGGTACACCGCTCCAAGATATTTGATGATGAGGAACGCGGTCAGAGAGGCGGACAAGACCGCGGCCAACCCCAAGACGACAAGCAGGGTATGGAGCACTTCCCCACTGCCAACGCCGAGCCCCGACACGATACCAGCACGGCGACCACCGGCAACCCCGCGGGTGAGGACATACAGGATATCGGGTCCGGGTGCGAGAATCATCGCCCATGCCGCGGCAAGAAACAAAAGTAGGGTGGTTGTATCAATCATAACTTTCCCTTCCGATAGCTTCCTGACATTAGAGCCAAAAAGCGGAAAACGCTTTCCGTAATTTATCCTCCTGCGG
>CAZIYY010000312.1:0-2501 GCA_964543585.1 uncultured Anaerolinea sp.
ACCACGGGCGGGTTGACCACCGACGAAGCGGCGATCCTGGCCGAAGCCCAGCGAGACGGCTACTACGTCCGATCCGGGCATCGGCTGGCGGTGCTACTGGCGTGGCGTCGATGGTGCCAGCGAACGGGCAAGCGGTGCGTGGTTGCACGTCGCGGCGAACGTGAAGCTGCAATCGAGGTCAACGGCCGGATCGTCGCGAAAGTGCCGGTCGATGAAATCGAGGCCACGGCTGCACGGGCGGCGGGAAAAGCATGAGCAAACCAACACCCGAGCGCATCCCGCGACCCCATCTCTACGTTCTCTACCGCGAAAAGCTGCGCTGTCCATCGTGTGGTTCTCTTCGGGTACCGGTGGGCCGCACCATTCAGGTGGGCGACGATGCAACCGTGAGGTACCACTACTGCCTGGATTGCCGCACGTCCATCAAGGTGGTACTCGATTGAAAAATTGTTTTGATTCGGTGTGGTTCTTTTCTATCCAGTAGAACGGTGCGTTTTTCAGTGTGCTAGGCTCTGAACCATGACACCCGTGGAACTCGAAAACATCATCGAAGCGCTGGCCCCCGAATTAGCTGGCTGTTACGTCTTGATCGGCAACAACACGCCCGCGGCTGGCATTCGCTCCGAATTGGAAGGCCGGATTCTTGGCGTTTTTCGTCGTGATCTAGCCTCTATCGGACGGCCGGAACTTGAAAGTACTAACAGATGGCGAGGTATTCGGTCGGCAATTTGGATCAACATCGCGGCGATAAGAGAGGCAAACAAGGCCCTCCCGCCTGCCGAACGTAGGCTGTTTGATTGGGCGACAATTCTCGGCGTTTTACTGCACGAGTCGGGACACGTTCTCGACGCCGGTTGCGTTACCGTCGAACCCCCCGAAAAAGATCTAACAGAACTTCGATCCAGTTTTGACAAATGGGTCATGGCGCCGCTAAAACGCCGAACCGATCCGCCCTGGTTTTTACACGAAAAAAGCTGGATTCGCTGCTCAATCCACTTGGCTTACAGAGGCCGCAGACGCTTGCTACCTGTACCCGCGATCGGCGTCGTTGACACGGTTCGGTATGGTTTATCTTCTGTTGAGAAGTACGAATCGGCGCTTGGCAATGAACCCTCGACAATGATGAATCTGCCGTTCAAAACCATTCTATCGACTGCGCCCCCGGCGGCATTCATCGAACTTTGGAAAAAAGACACAAGCCGACCGCGTGCAACGGACACCGCGCCGGCAGACCATACCGAACTTCTACATGGAGAACGAAAGTGATGCAGCAAATACTTGACGCGCTCGCTCAAAAAGAACAATCCCGCGCGGAATCTTTTCTTTCGCTGGCCCGCTCAATCGCGAGCAACAAAGAGCCGTCGATTGACGTGGTCGAACAGGTGTTGGAAGACAGCGACCGGACCACCGCTGAACTGCAAAAGCTGGTCACGTTGTTGCAACGCAGGACGCTGTTGGCTGGCAAACTCAGCGACGGCAAAGGGTGGGATAAAGAGCGAGAACAAATCAGGGAGCAAATCGAGAAAGCGGACAAAGCATTGCAGGCCGCCGATGAGCGGCACACATCAACCGTCGTACCCTTAACCCGTCGTTACCATCAATTGGAGCAGCAGGAACAGCAAGCCGCCGAAGCACGCAACGAATTGATTGCGAAGTGTCCCGATGAAACCCTTGTGAAGACGTATAAGGATTTGAATGCAGAACTGTCTGCACTCAGGGACAAGGGACACGCATTGAGAAGAACAGTGGGCGGCAAACGTTCGGAAGCCATTGACCTCCAGCGAGAGGTCAGCGCTGCAAACCGGACAGGCGACCGATGCGACTTCATTGAAAAGTTGGAAAACGCAAACTTCCAAGCCGAGAAGGCAGAGCGCGAGTTGCCCGCGGTTGTAACGCGAATCGCAGAGGCAGAGGCCGAGTTAGTTACCACTGAAGCGAAGATGTTGGTGCCATGATGCTGAGCAAGTGCTATGTAGAACTATTGAGGGTTTGTTATTTGGAACTATTCAAAGGTACTTCCCCACGCTTTCGTTGAACGGATCGAAAGTAGCCGCGTTTACTGACAGATTTTAGAGTTATGAAATTCACCGCAAGTCCGCAAACCAGCGAGACTTATGACAGGAGAACAGGCCAATGAACAAAAGCGGAAACTCAATCCAGACGCAGAGGGAACTTGCATCGAAACTACAGCGGCATGAATCGCAGGTGTCCCGATGGCTGCGCCGTAGCGATTGGCCCTGCAAACGGCGTCCGGACTGGACAAATAAAGACCTTGTAATGATCCGCGCGTGGATGAAATCATTGGCATCGGCGGAATTGGATGAATCGCTGGGTGAAGGTTTGAACAGCCTGGGTCTGACCGCCCTGCAAAAAGCGAAATTGATGGTCTACCTGGAGCGGGCGGCGACGTTGAAACTTGATCGCCTGATCCTCGAAGGTGAATACCTGAAACGTGCCGACGTTGACCGCGATACTATTTTGAAAATCCGAGCCGTTTCTTG